>JADLAJ010000216.1 GCA_020848255.1 Chitinophagales bacterium | reverse complement strand
GTACTATGCTCAACAAATACTCTACAGATTACGGCTTGTTAATTATACGTCTTGGAATAGGCATTCTTTTCATGCTACATGGTTATCCGAAAATAACGGGAGGACCGGAGATGTGGTCACAGATTGGCGGCTCCATGGGGAATATCGGTATTCATTTCGCTCCTACCTTCTGGGGTTTTATGGCCGCTTTTGCAGAATTTGTCGGCGGCGCCTGTCTGGTGCTTGGTTTCTTATTTCGCCCGGCACTGGCCATGCTCATCTTCACCATGTTTATAGCAGGTTTGATGCATTATACAAGCGGTGACGGCTTTAATGGCTATAACCATGCATTGGAAAGTGGTCTTGTTTTTCTGGGTTTGTTTATTGCCGGCCCCGGAAAATATGCATTGAAAATTGTGCGCAGGTAATTTTATTCTGCCATTGTCTTTATCAGAATTATCAGAGCAATCACCGCAATCACCGCCAGTGCAATTTTTATCGCACTGTAAGGTCGTTGTCCCTGTACTTCGCCCGTTCTGCCGTTTATAATAAAGCGAAATATTTTAGAACGGTAGCCATAGGCGCTTATCCAAACCGGTAATAAAATGTGCTTGAAAGTGACATTGCTGTACACCACATGCATTCGGTTGATGCGTTGTTCATCGCCGCCAATTTGCTGACGTATTGTTACTTTGATGGCATCTTCCATCACTTCTTTGGCCATATCAAATCCTATCTGCACATCCGTCTGATAGCACTCTGTCTGAAATCCACTGATATAGCCTTCGTTATACGGTGTCAGGTTATTCAAATCCCAGGGCTCTAGCGGTCTCGTCACGGAATCCGGTAGTGACTTACTTGCCAGCACACATACATCATCAAATGAATTTTGTACCGTGCCATTGGCATCATACCATCTTGTTTTACGCACTCGATTTTTTCCCGAACCTTCGTAATAGTGTTCTCCGCGTTCTCCTTCATAGTTTGTTTTGGCCTTGCTGTCATAGGTCCAGTAAGGCATATAAATACCTTTTAACTTTTCATTCAACGCCGCATATTTTTTTAAATCATTGGGTGCAAACCACAAACCATTCAACCATTTAATAAAAATATCATGTGCGTTTTTATCATCAATTTTAAACGGCAATAAATATTTTGGTTTTATAATAGTAGAGGTGGTGCCGCCTTGTATGACTAAAGGCGAAGCACAAAAAGCGCAATTGTCTGATGTGAGATTAGGTTTCAAGGTAGTGGTGGCGCCACAGTTGTTGCACTTCACCGTGCTGATGGTTTGCTTTTCTTCCTGATTAATTTTATTCGAAATAAAATTCTGGTATTCTATCTCTTCTATAGATTCCTTTTCTTCTGGTGTAATGTCATTTTGAGCGCCGCAATATTTACAGGCTAATTTTTGTGTGCCGGGCGCATACAATAATAAAGCACCGCAGTCCTTGCAATTCAGTTCCTTATTAATATTTTGCGATTTTTCCTCTACGTTGTAATCCATGGTTTTTGGTTTGGTGTAAAAGTAAAAAGACTTTGAAGATTTAAAACCTTCAAAGTCCGTATTAATCGTTCAATTAAGATTATAAGGGTGGTGGTGCAATCGGTGGCGGAACTGCGCCTAAAACACCCGCTAATTCTGGAACCGTAGACGCAGCAGCCCAGGCTGCCATGCCTGCTTTCCAGACCAGTGTATCGCCTTTCAGTTGACCGCTTTGCGCCATTTGTGTTAAAGCCGGCACATCAAAAGGTCCGGTTTGCGCGCCGTTTACCGCTACAAATATTTGCATGACCGGTGGTGGAACTGCTCCGCCACCTTGTGAGTTAGCTATGCCGCCTTGCATAATACCGCCTAAGCCAACTCCCACAAACGCTCCGGCTAAGCCGCCGTTTTCAGCTGCTTTTTCAATGCCTTGTGCTGTTTTCCATTGCGTTAATTTTTGCATGTCAATTTTATCCAGACGAGATAATTCGAAGATTTCTTTCTTCACTTCGTCCGGCATAGAAATATTTTCTACTAAAAGAGAGGTCACTTTCAATCCGTAAGCATCAAAATCATCTGATAATTTTTCCGCTCCGAATTTGGAGAATTCATCCAGATTGGAGGCGAATTCTTCAATTTTTAATTTACTTTCTGCAATGGCATCCGTTAATTTGGTCACCACTAAGGTGCGCAACTGACTGGAGATTTCTTCTGTTGTAAACTGACCATCTGTACCCACAATTTCTTTCATGAATTTTCCGGCATCCGTTACACGGAAAGAGAAATTTCCGAACGCACGGATTTCAATCATACCAAAACGCGGATCGTTCAGCGTAATCGGGTTTTTTGTGCCCCATTTCTGATCGGTAAACTGTTTCGTGTTTACATAAAAAATATCCACTTTGAACGGAGAGTTGAATCCGTATTTCCAGCCTTTTAAGGTGCTTAAAATCGGCATGTTTTGAGTAGATAATTCGTATCTGCCCGGTTGATACACATCTGCCAGCTTTCCCTCATTCAGGAAAACCGCCACCTGCGATTCGCGAACGGTTAGTTGCGCGCCGGTTTTAATTTCATTCTGAAAGCGTGGAAATTTCCATACAATGGTATCCTGTGTATTGTCGGTCCATTCGATAATATCAATGAACTCATTTCTGAAAGTGTCTAATATTCCCATGATTTTTTTGGTTTTCTTTTTATAAAGTTATCAAAAATAATTTTGTACAGAACTTAATAACTGCTTTTTTTCGTTAAAAGTTCCTTTCTTTATTAAAAAGGATAAAGGAATAAACTAAAAAATGTTTTAACAAATTCCTACTTTTGGATTATTAATCATTCCTTTTTACTTTTTATGAAAACAACTCCTCTTACCGATACGCACATTGCACTGGGTGCAAAAATGGTTGACTTCGCCGGATTTTATATGCCGGTTCGCTACTCTTCTGATTTAGATGAACATCATTGTGTGCGTAATGCAGTGGGGATGTTTGATGTTTCTCACATGGGTGAATTTATTCTGAAAGGCGATAAAGCATTGCCGCTCTTGCAAAAGATTGTTTCCAACGATGTTTCTAAATTAGAAAGAGGTCAGGCTTTATATGGATATCTGCCGAATGAAACCGGTGGTATTGTGGATGATTTGCTTGTTTACCATTTGGATGACGGACATTATATGTGTGTGGTAAATGCCGGAAATATAGATAAAGACTGGGCGTGGTTTAATCAACACAATACAGAAGGTGCGGAACTGCACAATATCTCTGAGAATACCGCATTACTGGCTATACAAGGACCGAAAGCTGCTGAAGCATTACAATCACTTACAGATGTAGATTTAGCTTCCATTCCGTATTATCGCTTTGTGCGCGGCAGTTTTGCCGGCGTGGAAAATGTAATTATTTCTGCAACAGGCTATACCGGTGCAGGTGGTTTCGAGTTGTATTTCAATAAAGTGCATGCCGTAGATATCTGGAATAAAATTTTAGAAACAGGAAAGCCGTTTGGATTGCAACCTATCGGCCTTGGTGCCCGCGATACCTTGCGTCTGGAAAAAGGTTTTTGTTTGTACGGAAACGATATCGACGATACCACTTCTCCTCTGGAAGCAGGTTTAGGTTGGGTGACCAAATTCAATAAGGATTTTATCGCAAAAGATATTTTGCTGCAACAAAAAGCAGATGGACTAAAACATAAGTTAGTTGGCTTTACCATGATTGACAGAGGTATTCCTCGCGGACATTATATCATTAAAGATGCGAATGGCAATGAAATCGGACATGTTACTTCCGGTACACAATCACCTACCCTGGGGTATGGTGTCGGATTGGGTTATGTAGATACCGTATTCAGTTCGATTGATTCGGAAATCTACATTGATATCCGCGGAAAATTGCTGAAAGCAAAAGTGGTGAAGCTTCCTTTTTTATAAAAATTTCTTCAATAAACATCAATGCTAAAAAATACATTTCAAATTACATTAGTATTTACGCTTGTTGTTTTATTACTGTTCTTTACAGCATTAACATTAGGGTGGTTTGGTATTCCGGATGGATCAGGTGGCAATTTTTGTGAAGCTGCCGGAAACGGTCTTATTAAACAACCCGCAAATTCTTTTTCTAATATTGGTTTTATTGTTTCCGGTATTTACTGCTCCTGGATATTAAGTCATCATCGTAGCATTAACAAAACAGGTTTCTTTTTTAAGCATCCGTTTATTCCTCTATTTTATTGTCTCATTACTGTTTTGCTTGGTCCTTGTTCCATGGCTATGCATGCTACAGAAGCACACACCGGTGGTTTGTTTGACATGAACAGTATGTATCTGTTTGGTTCATTTATGCTGTCATTTGCGCTGGCCCGTTACTACAATCTGAGTTCTTTCGTTTTTATTTCCATCTACTTTTCGAGTTTAATACTTTGTAATATTGCCGGTTCTTACAGAACTATTGGTGGGCTTGATTTTTACCCGGGAAGTGCCGCTTTCGGGTTGGTTTGTTGTTTGGGTATGTTGTTTGAATTCTTAAATTATAAAAAACACCGTCCTGTTATACAATTTAAATATGCAGTTTTCTGTTCTCTCAGTTTTTTAATCGCATTTTTTGTTTGGCATTTTGGATGGGATGGACATTGTTTTTGTAACCCAACTTCGTTGTTTCAATGGCATGGCGTTTGGCATTTATTATGTGGCTTGTCAACCTTTTTTCTGTTTCAGTATTATATTAGTGAAGAAATAACAGATTGATATGAAAAATCTTTTTTTACTGTTTGTTGTATCTCTAATAATTTTTTCGTGCAAAAAAACATCAGCTCCTGCACCACCCGTTGTATATGAAACGCTTGGAGAAACGTATATAAGTCATCGCTATAAAGACAGATTAACAACCACACAACTAACAGCACGCCTCAATTCTATTCTACCTAATTCGGATAGTTTAATTCATCCAAAATACGATGTGATTGTCTATCGTATTTTTTATAAAACGCATGATTATAAAAACAACGAAATCACCGCGAGTGGCTTAGTCTATATTCCTGAAATTAAAGATTATTACGTGCCACTTGTTTGTTATCAGCACGGCACTGCCATACAAAAACAGGAAGTACCATCCATCAGTGCGGATATGAATTATTATGTGCCGTTTATTATGGCTAGTGAAACAGGAACGCTGGTGTGTGCCGCTGATTACATAGGATTAGGCTTCAGTGATAGTTTGCATCATTTTTATGAACCAACGGAAGAAGCTAACGCGGTGGTAGATATGTTAGGCAGTGTTCAGATTTTACTGAACAAGACCTATCGCCCCTTAAGGTTCAATTCGGATATTTTTTTAATGGGCTACTCTCAAGGCGGACATGCAACATTGGCTGCACAACGTAAACTGGAAACAAAATATCCAAACCAATTTCATGTGAAAGCGAGTGCACCGATGGCCAGCTGGTTTGCATTGGAAAAATCAAGTCAATTAAATATCCTGAAAGACTCTGTTAGTTTCTCTTTCTCTGGTGCGTATGCTTTTTTAATCAACAGCTTGCAAACGACTCAGCAAATGTATCCTTCTTATACTTCCTTTTTTGTCACACCTTATGATTCTCTTACGAAAGTTCTGTTTGACGGCACCAAAACCATTGGATATATCGACACAAAATATCCTGAGTATTTTTACAACACCCTGCAGCCCTCATTCAGAAATGAATTAAGAAATAATACGAATAACGTTTTTTTGCAGGCGGTCAAAAAATATGATGTCATTAATGACTGGATACCAAAAACACCCACCCGTTTTTATCACAGCATAAATGATGAAATTGCTTTTTATGAAAACAGTGAAATTGCTTACAACACCTTTAAACAAAAAGGCGGCAATGTGGAGTTAATCAACATCGGTATTTATTCTCATTTTGAAGGGAATATTATTGCCATTGAAAAAGTACGTGATTGGTTCTATCCCTTAATACAGATTACGCCTTATTAATTGCTGTTCACGCTATTTAACATTCATCACTAAACATCTTATTGATTTGCATGTTAACTTGTTGTATGAATTATATGCCTCTGGTCAGAAAATATTCTTTACTCTTTGCTTTTGGATGTATTTATCTTTTTGCGAATGCTCAATCTGGTTCAGTAATTTTGAATTTAGCAGCATTTGAAAATCGTACTTTGCAAAAAAATGATACGTTATATGTGGTAAACTTCTGGGCTACCTGGTGCAAACCCTGTGTAACAGAGTTGCCATTTTTTGAACAAACGGCACAGGCATTTTCACAACAACCCGTTAAAATTATTTTAGTCAGTCAGGATGCTAAAACACGTGCAGTCCAGGTAAATGAATTTCTGAAAAAGAATAACTATACCTCGGAAGCCTTTATTTTATCAGCCGGTAATCCCAATGTCTGGATTGACAAAATTGACTCGAATTGGTCAGGTACCATTCCCGTAACTTTATTTTATAAAAACGGAATGAAGGTATATTTTCACGAAGGTGATTATGCATCGTTTGATGAACTGGAAAAAATTATTCACTCTAAATTATAAATTATGCAAAAATTATTTTTAGCGATACTCGCTGTTGTTGGTCTTACCTTTCATGCTGTCGCATCAGATGGATATACTGTTGGTTCGTCTGTTTCGGATTTCAGCCTGAAAAGCACAAAAGAAAAAACTGTTTCACTGGCCGATTATAAAGATGCCAAAGGATTTATCATTACGTTTACCTGTAATCATTGTCCGTATGCAAAAGCATATGAGGACAGAATTATTGCATTGGATAAAAAATATGCTGCGAAAGGATATCCGGTCATTGCCATCAATCCGAATGATGCGGTACAATACCCGGAAGACAATTTTGACAACATGGAAATTCGTGCCAAAGAAAAAGGATTCAGCTTTCCATATTTATACGACGAATCTCAGGAGCAGGCCAAGAAATTTGGAGCCATTAAAACGCCTCATATGTATGTGTTGCAGAAAGACGGTAGCAAATTAACCGTAAAATATATCGGCGCCATAGATGACAATTGGGAAGATGCCGCAGCGGTGAAAGAAAAATACGTGGAAGCTGCGGTAGATGCTTTATTGGAGGGCAAACCGGTTGCAATCACATCTACCAAAGCTATTGGTTGTGGTATTAAATGGAAAAAATAAATTTTATTCATAAAAAGTACGATAAGAGTCTGCAGTGAATTCTGCAGACTTTTTTTTGTCCGTTATTTTATAGTAGATTTGCTACCGATTTACACATCTATGCTTCCCATAAATTATTTATACTGGATATTTAAACCGCTGTTAAAGCTTAGCTGGCGAACCGCATATTCAATTAAAATTATTGGAAAAGAAAATATAGACTTAAAGAAACCCACCTTAATTGTTGCCAACCATACCAATGCCGTGATTGATCCGATTGCGATTGCAGTAAACGTAAAAAGAGGGGTGTTTTTTCTGGCCCGCGGTGATGCTTTCGCCAATGATTTCCTGAAATGGTTGCTGTGGCAATATCATATTATTCCGATTTATCGAAAAGAAGAGTGCGATGATAACCTGGAAAAAAATCAGGAAACCTTTGGGAGAATGTTTGAATTGTTTGACAAAGCAAGACCCGTGTTGATTTTCAGTGAAGGCAAATGCATACAGGAAAAAACCATTCGCGATTTCAGAAAAGGAACGGCACATATTGCTGTAGATTATGCCAATGAAAAAAATGACAAAAGCAAACTGCATATTCAGCCGGTTGGATTAAACTATCATCTTTACAATAAATTCCGCGCAGATCTGATTATCAATTTCGGCAAGCCTTTTACCCTGCAGGATCTGAATTTACAAGACATCAACAGTAAAGAAAGCATAGAAATTATTACTCAAAAAACCCATGAAAGACTGGCTGAATGCATGATTATTCAACCCGAACCGGATTTATACGGAATGGAAATAGCTGCGGAAGAAATATCAGGAGATGAATTGGCAAAACAGTTCAAAAAGAAATCGGCTGTGCAAAATTTATTTGATATGCGCGCTCATATCACCAAACAATTAGCACATCGTTATACAACACAAAAAGAATACTTTTTATCTTTTAAAAATGAGTTGACTCAATTCGAAAACAAATTAGCTGCTTATAAAATACCATTAAACATCTTTAATAAAAACAAAGCAAGTTGGATTTTATTAAGTATTGGTTTGTTGTTTTCTTTTCCGGTTTTTGCTGCAGGATTTATATTGAATGCAATTCCGTTCTTCCTGCCAAAAATTATCGTAGAGAAAAAAGTAAAAAATCCTGTTTTTGAAAGTACGGTTCGTGTGGTTGTTGGTATGTTTTTATTCCTTTTTCTGTATATTTTCTATTTCTTTTTTCTTCCAATGATTTTTGAAGCAGAAACGTATGTAGAAAAAGTGAGTATTGGTGTAGGTGCAGTCGTATTCGCTTACGGTTCCGGATTATTCGCTTATTACTGGTATCAATCATTCAAATCGGTAAAAGGATTTTTTACCTTATTATCCCTGGATAAGAATGAAAGAAATGAATTGATTGCTTTACAAAAATCCTGTAAAGAATGGTTGCTGAAAAATTTGTCGGTTTAATTATTGACCAATTTCCTTATTTAAAAAATCCATTAGCTCTTTTACATAAGCCGCTGTAAAATTGAATTCGATGCCTGCTGTTTTATACATTTCAGGAATGGATTTTGTGTAGCCCAATTTCAAGGCGTTTTTATAATCCTCCACCGCTTTCTGCTTGTTTTGCTTGTAGTTGCGCCATACCGCAATGGCACCCAGTTGTGCAATTCCGTATTCAATGTAATAAAACGGCACTTCAAAAATATGCAGTTGTTTGTGCCACATGGTTTTTCTGAAATCTCCGTAAGGACTGTAGTCAATTACATCACTGCTTAATTCCTTATGCAGCTCTTCCCATTTGTTCTCGCGTTCTTCACTGGTGTGATTCGGATTTGTATAAATCCAGTGTTGAAATTTATCAATCAGGGCAATCCAGGGCAGCATCGTGATAATACCTTCGAGGTGTGTTTCTATCGCGCGTTTTTTATCTGCCTGATTATAGAATGCATCCAGTCCGTCAAAGGTCATCAGCTCCATACTCATGGAAGCCAGTTCTGCCATCTCTGACGAAATATCCTGATCGAAATTATACGGCAACGTGCGCATCAAAAACGAATGCACCGCATGGCCGGCTTCGTGTACCATGGTTTCCAAATCGCGGTGCGTGCCTGCTGCGTTCATAAAAATAAACGGCACACCGATTTCCGGCAAGGTCATGTTATAACCACCAGGTGCTTTGCCTTTACGAGAATTCAAATCCAGGTAGTTCATGTTGTTCATAATGGATATGCATTCCGCAAAAAACGAATCTACTTCATCCAGACATTTCACTGATTTCTCAATGAGTTCTTCCTGTGTATCAAAAGGTTTCAGCGCAGGTAAGTTTTCAGCATCTACCTCCAAATCATATGGAAGCAAATTTTCCACACCCAGTTGTTGTTTTCTTTTCTGATGAATTTTTTTGACCAGAGGAATCACTTCCGACTTGATGGCTTCATGAAATTGCTCGCAGGAGTTCACATCGTAGTCGAATCGTCCCATCTCAGCAAACATATAATCCCTGAAATTCTCAAAGCCTGCGTTCAATGCCATTTGATGACGGATTTTCAGCAAATCGGAGAACAGGTTGTTCAGTTTCTCTCTGTCCTGAAAACGACGGCTGCTTATTTTTTCGTAAATCGTTTTGCGCAGTGCTCTATCCTGATTTTGCAGAAAAACACCGGCCTGCGGCAAGGTATATTCATTACCATCGTGTTCAATCGTCATGGCTCCAATGATGGAACCGTATTCCTGAGACAGCAATTGCACCTGTTGTGACAGGGGGATATTTTCTTCACGGAAAAGTTTTAACTGAGACTGAAGATTGCGCAAGTAAACAAAAAAACGTTCCTGATCTAATTCATTGATAAAAGCAGAAGCAGCTAATTTTTTATTCAGCTCATTTGTCACCGTCATCCATTTCGGCATGATGTGTTCGATGAAATTTTCATACACTTTGGCGTGTGCTTCATCTTCCGTATCGCAGGTTTGACGAATATAACGCCAACGGTATTCCTCATCCACCACGGCATCTGTCTCACTTCTGTCAGCCATCCATTTCAGTAAACCATCTTTGTCTTCAATTGCCCGGGTCTGCAGTTCATCATAATAAGATGCCACATCTTCCCATGTATTCACAATCAGATCTTCAGAAAGGTAGTTTCGTTTATTTCTGGTAACAGTCTTCATAAATTCCTTTTTATAAATAAAAAATCCTTCAAGGCTTTAAAAAACCTTGAAGGAATTAAGCTGATAAAATTATACTTTGTTTTTAGTCATACGTGGTTTTGCTACAGATTGTTTCTGTACCACCACATCCTTTGCCGGTGCTTTTGTTTTTGCCGGTGCCACTTCTTTTTTTGCGGCTACTTTAGCTTCTTCCGTTGTTGGTGCTTCCGACTTTTTGATGACATCTAAATCTTCCAGAATGGCGAACCATTTAATTAGTTTTTTGATGTCTGAAATATTTACACGTTCTCTGTCAAAATTTGGCAGAATTGTTCCTAAATAATTTCTCAATGCGTCATTTGCTGCATTCGCATCAACGGGTGCATTGGTTGGTTTTTGATTTTTTATTTCAATAAGCACATCGAGCAAAGGCACAGTATCGTTATCTGTGTAAATTGCAATATTTTCTAAAGGAGAAAACATATGTTGGCGATTTGAATAAAATTTTTTGTTGGAGCCGTCTAATTCGCTCAATATCAATCCGTCATTTCTGTTGGCCACTACTCTTTTCAAGCCTGCAATGCCGGTTACGGCAATAATTTCTCTGAATTCCATAAACTAATTTTAATTTACAAAAGTAGGAAAATGTTATGAATGAAAGAGAAAAAAGATGTTAAGAGGAAAAGTTAATCCGAAATCATCACTTTTCCGGTATAAATAAGTAATTCGCTATTCTTTTCATATTGCAGCTTTATGAAATACGTACCAGGAGGCAGCTTTTCATTGATGGTAACGAAAGATAAATTTCCGAAAAATTCTCTACTATTCATCTCTTTTCCGGTGATGTCATAAATGCCAACATTCCATTTATTCACCGTCATCTCTTTAGGTAGCTGAATGTTAAAATTTCCGGCAGAAGGATTGGGAAAAACAGGTAGATTAAATGAAATTATATTTTGCTTTATTCCTGTAATTCGCTCATCGCAATCAATCAAACTATAACAAAAATTAGCTATATGTCGTTTGGTACTATCCAGCACATACGGATTAAATATAAGCGCGAGCGGGTTAGTTCCAAAAAGCGCATCTATATTGAAGCCTCCTATAAAGGGCACATGAGAATAACCCAGCCAGGAATCAAACTCGCTGCGCAAGCCAAGATGCTTATATCGTTTATCTATTAAATAACTTCCCATCAGTTGCGGCAGCATCGGCAAATGAAAGGGATGGTCGTAGTTGTACGGAACAATGGGATCGGCTGTACCGTGCTGAGACAGTAGTGCCGGATAAATTCTGTTAGGTTTTATCCAGGCGGTATCCAGCAAAGCGCCTGAAACATTAATCATACCAATGACGTTGGCTCCGCAGTAACGATTGTCCAGCAATGCCTGTGAATTCGGTTCCACCTGTAAAATCCATTGCTGATATTGCGGCGACATCCAGGAAAGGCTGTCTAAAAATATGGCTTGCAGAAAACTAACGGAACCTGCGGAAACACCGCCGACAATAACTTTATTGTAATCCACTTTATAGGGGTTCCCGTGATTTATGGTGGTGTCCATAATGCTGCAGGTAGCATCGCGGATATCTATCAATGAACGACCAACGGCCTTTACCATATTTTCTTCTGACAATAAGGACAGAGGGTTTGATTCCTCTCTGTACTCTAATGACATGACCACATAGCCGCGTTTTACCAGATCTATCGCCAGTTCTACAATATCCGGACTTTTCTGGTCTAGCAAATCTATATAACCGCCACCATGTGCCAGTACTACTACTGGTCTGATGGAAACTGTATCGTTTTTGGGCTGATATACATCATAGCCTAAATTCTGCCAACGGCCGTCACTGGTTTGTTTGCGGGCATATATAATATTATTGAGAACCGTAAATTCGGAAAAAACTTTATTCTTATATCTTCCGTTAAAACAATCCGTGGCATTACCGGGTGCTATAAAAAAAGATAGAAGTAAAAACGTGTAAAGAACTCTTTGCATACCTTTTGTTTACTTAAAAATACTAGTTTTTTAGCATCATTTACTTTCATTTACAACTAATGGTGCATTCTTATCTTTTGTATATCTTTGAGGAAGAAAGATGGAATTTAAAATACATTCTAATTATCAACCTGCTGGTGACCAGCCGAATGCCATTCAACAATTGAGTGATGGTATTATGCAAAACGAACAATTCCAAACCTTATTAGGTGTAACAGGTTCCGGAAAAACGTTTACCATCGCAAATGTAATAGAAAAAGTGCAGCGACCAACGCTAGTCTTATCGCACAATAAGACACTGGTGGCACAGCTGTATACGGAATTCAAAGAATTTTTTCCGGATAACAAAGTGGAGTTCTTTACGTCGTATTACGACTATTATCAACCCGAAGCTTACGTCGCCGTTACAGATACCTATATAGAAAAGGATTTATCCATTAATGCGGAAATTGAAAAGCTGCGCCTAAGTACCACTACTTCTTTAATGAGTGGCAGACGCGATGTGATTGTGGTGGCTTCCGTTTCCTGCATCTACGGCTTGGGTAACCCTGCTGAATACAAGAATCAAATCATTCGTATTACCAAAGGACAAACGCTGAGCAGAAATACATTTTTGTTCGAGCTCGTCAATATTTTATATGCACGCACCACCGCAGATTTTCAGCGCGGAAACTTTCGGGTGAAAGGTGATAACGTGGAAGTGTTTTTAGCCTATGCCGATTATGCCTATCGCATTACGTTCTGGGGTGATGAAGTCGAAGAACTCGAATCCTTTGATCCGGTTTCCGGAAAACGCATTGAGCAAATGAAAGACATCGCCATCTTTCCCGCCAATATCTATATTGCACCGCGCGACCAACTGCCTACCATTATTCATGAGATACAGGATGAACTGAAAGAACATGTGGAATATTTTAATGCCACCGGAAAACAACTGGAAGCTAAGCGTCTGGACGAACGGGTAAATTTCGATCTGGAAATGATTCGCGAACTGGGTTATTGCAGCGGCATCGAAAACTATTCCAGATTTTTTGACAGACGAAATCCGGGTGACCGGCCTTTCTGTTTGCTGGATTATTTTCCGGAGGATTTTTTATTAGTAGTAGATGAAAGCCACGTCACCATTCCGCAAATAGGCGGCATGTACGGCGGCGACAGAAGTCGCAAGCAAAATCTGGTGGAATATGGTTTCCGATTGCCAAGTGCTATGGATAATCGTCCTTTGAATTTTTCAGAATTCGAATCTTTACTGAATCAAACCATTTTTGTTTCTGCCACACCGGCAGATTACGAGTTGATAAAAACGGATGGTGAATTCATAGAGCAAGTAGTGCGACCAACCGGATTATTGGATCCACCAATAGATGTACGTCCAAGCATGAATCAGATTGATGATTTACTGGATGAAATTCAGAAAAGAATTAGTGTGGATGAGCGTGTACTGGTCACCACGCTGACCAAACGCATGGCAGAAGAGTTGGCAAAGTATCTAACGAAACTCAACATCAAATGCAAATACCTGCACAGTGATATTGACACCATGGAACGTGTGGAAATTATTCAAGGATTGCGTTTAGGAGATTTTGATGTATTGATTGGTGTGAATCTTTTACGAGAAGGATTGGATATTCCGGAGGTTTCTTTAGTCGCTATTTTAGATGCGGATAAAGAAGGCTTCCTGCGTAACGAACGCTCGCTGACACAAACGGCTGGTCGTGCGGCGCGTAATGCCAACGGGCTGGTCATTTTTTACGGAGATGTGATGACCAAATCCATGCAGCGAACCATTGATGAAACCAACCGCCGCCGTGAAAAACAAATTGCGTATAACATCGCACACAACATGACCCCGAAAACAGTATTCAGAAGTAAGGAAGAAATTTTGCACCGTGCTTCTATTTTAGATATACGCCAGCGACCGGAAACAAGGGAAGAACGTAATTATAAAGAACAGGTAGACAAAATGAATTTTGCTGCCGAAGCGGAAGGTGAATACCTGACAAATGAACAACTAGAAAAGAAAATTACGCAACTGAAAAAAGCCATGCAACGCGC
>JADLAJ010000215.1 GCA_020848255.1 Chitinophagales bacterium | reverse complement strand
GGTGTCCATTTATAGGTATTTGCCGAATCATTGGCAGTACCGAGTACAAATACTTTATCGTAACAATTTAATAGCTGATTTGGTCCTGCATTTGCTAGAGGCGGCGTAATATTCTGTGTAACAACAACCGTATCTTTATCAATACAACCATTGCTGTTATTCGTTACGGTCAGATAATAGGTATTCGGCAATGAATCTCTCGGATTAGCGATGGCAGGATTGTTTAATCCGGCGGCCGGTGTCCACGCATAAGAATTGGCAGGAACATTGTTTGTGCCTAGCACAAATACAGTATTAGCACAGGTTAACACTCTATCTGTTCCTGCATTAGCAAAAGGTTTTATAGTATCTATTGTTATTGTTACCTGATCTGTAGCAGTACAACCTGAAGCTATATTTTTTACAGTAAGCGTATATGTTCCCGGTGCAGTTGCAATTGGGTTCGAGATTAAATTTGAATTTAATCCATTTGCAGGCGACCATGTGTATGTATTATTTGGATCATTAGGCATTCCAATTGGAACAGAGGTCACTGAGCATGTCAATGTTTTATTTAATCCGGCACTTGCATTCGGTATGCTAACATCACCGCTAACAATGATGGTATCTTTACCAAAACAACCAGTTGTTGTATCTGTTAAGGTTAAATAGTAGGTGCCTGGCGCATTTACTGTTGGTTGTGCAATAAGTGGATTATCTAATCCAATAATGGGGGTCCAGGAATATGTTTTCCCAGTTTGAGCTGGAGAACCTATTTTTACACTGGTTAAAGAACAGGTTAACATTGTGTCCCGGCCTGCATTTGCTGGGATACTGGTTCCTGTTATAGTGTAAGTTCCCGTAACAGGACATCCGCTTGTCGGAGCTCCCGGTGAGATATATTTTGCTTGATAATATACGGTTTGCCCTAAACTTACTGGGGTGGGAGGCGATGAAAGTGTATATGTTCCGCCATTATTATTTGAATATAAAATTCCAAGATTACTGCAAATTGGATTTATTTTAGTCTCACAGGCACCAGGAATTGTAAAATTAGCACCGACGTTGATGGGGTCATAAAGTTTTACTGTATTAGTATTCATCTTCACCACCGCTCCCGGTATGGCAGATAAAAGACAAGCCGGTGACATGTAATAGTCTACTCTTAGTTTTAGATAATTAACTTCTCCGTCTGCATATGTTCCGCCATCATTATAATCATCAAATAATACTAAACGCCAGATACCACTTGCTGATGTTCCGGCAGGAAATGTTAGTGTACGATTGAAACGAAAACTACCACCCGTCGTATTACAGTTTGGCGTTCCACACATAGTGTATCCGGCATTAGACCAAAGAAATGAACCCGGGCTATTATTAGAAGTAGGATTTGCATCTGGAGAATAGAAGATTAGATTTGCTTCAGAAGCCCAACTGGATGAGTAGCGTGAATTACAGGAATCATCACTCGAACCCATCACATCGTATGTTACTCTTGAAACTTCAGAACATGCCGGAAGTACACTTAAGTCGAGCAGAAATTGCGCTGCACCCGGATTTCCGGAGCATGTTTGAAAAGTGGTGAAATTAAACAATCCTGTACATGGATTAAAGTAATTACCCATTCCAGTAGGGCCTTGAGAACCACTTACACCTGGACAACCATTGGTATATCCATTACCAGTAAGGGTACCACACCCTCCAAACTGTTTTTTTATATTACCGGCAGTATTGTCACAAGATATTGGATTTCCCTGTTTGGTTGAATCACCTGTTTTTAGACAATAAATTTCTGCTGTAAATATTAAATCCTGTGTGCCGCACTGTGTACCCGAATAAGAAGGAACCGTGTAGGTTGTATTTCTTAGATTGTATCTGTCATCTGCTGTACCAAATGAATTGTCAGCACCTAATCCGTTTAAAATCAATACACCGTTTAAATACCATTTTAGAAAATAATTAGTGCCTTCAACATATGAACCGCCACTGGCATTGGGTATTGTAGTGATGGATAAATTTACAGTTCCACCGCAAGTTGACGAAGGGGATGCAATTGCTGTTGCAATTTCCGGACAATCTAAGACGTTAGCCTCATCTATCGAGGGATCTACAATAATTCCAATCCTGCTTGCCTCTGAAGTTATTTCTTTGTTTCCGGGGTGAATGGCAGCTACACTTATGTAATACATGCCGGATTTATCTCTGTTTACTTCTTCCGGAGAGGGAGTGTAAAATTGACCTTGGCTACCACTGATTTTTCCTTTTGCATTTCCATTTTGCCATTGATAGTGAATCCCTTCTGTTGGAATTATTTCAATAGTAGGTATTTTATCCGCAGATTTTATTCTGTAATGTGTCTGTTTTAATTTTAGCTCACCTTCAAAATAATAATCTACATCTGTTCGGAATTGTATTGTCCAAATATTACCGGCTGATGTTGTATTCGTATAATCAAATTTATTATTGGCATCAAATTCAAGATTATGAAGAGGTAAGGTGTAATTTATTTTATCTGAAATAGAATTATTGCCGTCTGCTGTATTTGCAGTCAGCTTAACAGGTATATTTATATTACTCAACTCATAAAAATCAATATCGGAAAATGCAATTAAACTATTATTTAAATTGTAGCCCGTATAGTTAGAGATGAAATTACCCGAGGTGTTGAATGATTTATCTTCAATCTTAAAATCAACATTTAAAACCTGATCGATATTGGTCCCAGCTGCATTTTGTAAACTAATAACAGGTGTGGTAATAAATACTTTAGCTCTGGGGTTTTGAGCAAAGATTGAGCCGATATTGAAGTAGATTATTGCAAACAATAATGAATTTTTAAAGATGTTCATATGCTTCAGTTTATTGTTTAGTGGCAGATTTTTTAATTTTTTCAGTTTCCTGAATTAAAATATATTTTGCTTTTATTGCTTCTTGAAATAAATGAGGGTATTTTTCAGATACTTTATCAACAACAGCACCCATTTCCAGCATTTCAGGGTAGGCTTTCAGGTAAGCTCTTATTTCATCATCCGTTTTGTATCCGGTTTCAGTTTTTTCCGCTAATGAATTAAAATCGAAATACGCAGATTTAACAGCGGCATTGTACTTCACATTTACAATTAATCCATTTCGATTATTGTTTAGAGTTTGAGCAACTGCATTCAAGCTGAAATTTATCAGTATATAAAAAATTAATATATACGATTTGTTGGTTCGAAAACAAACAGATGTGTTCATAAATTGATAATTAATAAAATTGAAAAATATAGTAGTTCCCAATAGTGAATATACTGAATTAATTTAAAGTGTTAAAATTTCTTAATGGTTTATCTTGAAAATTAACAATTTTGTTAAATAGGTCTGTGTTTTAAGTGTAGATTTATGCTTAATACTGAAATTAAAGTGAATTTAACAGGAAATCTGATTAAAAATATGAAATATTACATTAAATATAATATTATTTATTTTACTTAGAAGTTGGGTGTAAACCTTATTTCAACAATAAAATAATTCCATTTTTAGTCATTTTTTCATTTGCCAGCACATCAAAATAGCTTATGGTCCAGATATAGCTATCCATTAGTTGTTCTTTTTCCTTAAATATTCCATTCCAGCCAGCAACTATATCATTTGTTTCAAAAAGTAGTTCACCCCAGCGACTGAAAATTTGCAACTTGTAATTTGTATAATATTCGCATATGGCAAATGGTTTGAAAACATCATTCATACCATCATTATTTGGCGAAAATGCAGTAGGAACATAGAATGTACAGCTGCAGTCTTTAGTTTTAATTTTAATGGTGTCAGAAATGTCCGTACACGCATCAACTATGTTCACAAAATACACACCTTCCTTTTTTACTGTAAAATTATTTTGGGTGCTGTTATCCTGCCAGATATAATGAACATCATTCGGGTAACTGAGCTGTAGTATCAGTTCATCCAACTCACAAATAGTTGTATCTGCACCTAAGAATAAATTACGCAAAGAATCTTTTAAATCTAAGTTAGTTTGAATTACACTGTCACACCCATAGATATTTACAAGTGTATCAATATAAATGCCCGTTTGGCGAACAGTATTGCCATTTGGCAGCAAATAACTGAAACCGCTGCAAATAAAGGTGTCGATGTTTATCTGTTGTGTTGGTAAAAATGTGATATTGTAATGAAGCAGGCTGTCACAGCCAAATACATTTTTTAACCGCACGATGTAATTACCCGATTGTGTAATCACCTGACCGTTTGGCAGTGTATATAGTTTATTATTACAAAGGCTTAGGGTGTCAAAAATATCATTTTTTATTAAGGTAAATAATTGTATGGTTAATAAACTGTCACAACCTAAACTGTTCAAAAGCGTATCAGTATAAGTTCCGGCAGTATAGTATTTCTTTTGATTGATGATTATAGAATCGCCACTGCAAATGGAATCGAATAAAGTATGGAATGATGGTTTGATTGCTGTAATCAGAATAGTGTCCGTAATATCAGGTGTACAGGAGGTTTCATCACTGATAATAACAGTATAAACGGTATCCTTTAAGTTTTTTAAAACAGCTGAGGTGTCACCGGTATTCCATAATATATGCACCGGAGTGGATGCTTGTGTAATAGTGATTTTAATTTCTCCATTGTTGCTGCAAATGGCATTTTTTATTGTTTTCTGGAACAAGATAGGGCGGATGTTAGGACATCGTAAAAAACTCACCACAACGGTATCCTCTGAAACACAGCCAATTGCTGTATCCGTTAAGGTCCAGATATACGTGTATTGTCCGGGAAACACATCTACATTTATTTTTGTTACTGCATCGTGAATGTCCGTAAATATCGTATTTCCTGAACTCGGGTCAATTTGACGCCAGGTGCCGGTGGCATTTGCTGGCGGTGTATTTCCATGTAAAAACGTGGTAGTCGTGTCAGTAGAGAAATCAAAACCTGCATTGGCATTTACAATACTTGAACTAAAATCGCTTACAAAAAGTGTTTTGGTAATACTGCAGGATAAGTGCTTTATCGTGACAGAAAATGTGTCATCTCCATTTGGGTTTTTATAAACGATAGGAGTGGTGCCAATGGTATCATTATTTTTATTCGTCCAGACATAAGTGGTATTAAATATATCCGGTGCAATCAACTGCACTTCTCCGGTACATTTCTTTTTAAATGTAGGCTGGAAATTTACACTTAATACTTCGGTCGAATAATCGGTACTGACACCGCAGGCATCATTAACTCTGAATTGAGCCGTTCCAAGAGGTAAGCTATTGTATAATACATAGGATGAGTTAGTTATGATTTGAGGGATAGGAGAGTTCAGTACCTCATAATTGTAAGGAGGCGTACCGCCCACAACAGATGCCTTTACCGTTGCATTGTTTCCGTTGCAGATTAATCCATAAGTAGCTGTTAATGCAGGTCGTGTATAAAATGGAGTAAAGATGGTATCCGAGTGAAAATTGCAATCTTCATTTCCTTTAAAAAAAACAGCATAATAGGTACCGGTTTTCAGATTATTAAAAATTCCGTTGGTGCTGTATATCAAAAGTTCGTTAGTACCCACTTCCTTAATATTATAATCTATCGGAGGTTCATCACAGATATTGAAATTAAATTTTTTGCTTATACTTTTGATGTATGCTGTATCTATTTTGTAAGAAGAAGTAACAGATGCATTGCTGGGACAGCCCGGATTTACAACTGTTTTAAAGGTGTAGTAATTGGGTAAAAATAATTCCTGCTCCTGACATCCGTCTTTCAAAATATAGCTGCCGCTGTCAACTCCATAAAAGTTCTGAGTATTCTGAATTGAAATGCCGTTTCCTTCCAATGTCAGATTAATATTTGTAATGTTATTCAGCACCTTTACATTCCAGGCTAGATTGCATTTGTTATTTTTAAATTTTACAACGGGAGTTATACAAAATTGCAGACTGTCTTTAAAGTCACTTCTTCTTGTGTATCTGAGTGTGTCTGAATTGCACTCACTTGTTTGTGCATAGACCCAATAAGTGTTTGGCGGGACAGGATTAATGAAACCGGAAGGGTTTGTTTGTATTACATTGAATAATGAATCAGTCAAAATAAAATTATAGGATGAAGAGAAATTACTGCCTAAAGCATTTCCGCAGATTTTTTTGACAATTCCCCTTACAGAAAATGATAGTTCATCACAGGAACTTTGAAAGAGTTTTAGTTTTGGTCGAAGCGGATTTATATAATCTGTCAGAATTGTATCACAATCCAGTTCGTGCATTTTTAATTTGTAACAACTGTCATTGTTTAAGTTATTAAAAATACCAAACGTGTTTTGCGAGACGGTATTTCCCTGTAAATCCATCAAAGTATAAAGAGTGTTAGTATCAGCCACACAGTCCTTTTCCAGTATAATTCTAATGGTGCTGCAGCTTTGAATTTTTTTGACGGTAATTTTTTTAAAACACTTCTTTACATAAATAAAAGAATCTAACACTTCATCTCCGCAGGCATTTATTACTTTGTACACATATCTACCACTTTCTAATCCCGAGAAACTTATTGTACTTGTATCTGAAATTGCTGTATCCTGCAAATTGAAGGTTGTAGGGCCTGAAACAGAAATATAACGTGTTGGTTGAAAAGATCTTGCTTGACCGTCAATACGATAATAGGTAAATACCGTCATTTTTCCATTCTCACAGCTGTTATTGTTTTCCTTTAGTATGGTCATTCTTCTTACTTCTATTGTTTTCTTAAATCCGCAACTGTCAATTAATCCGGCTAAAATACTGTCACCCGGAATCGGAAAGTTTTGTACCGTCGTACTTGGGCTTGCAACATCATTTGCAATATATTGATAGGGTAATCCGCTGCCGCTTGCCACATTTGAAATCGTAACTTTGTGGTCTTTAAAGTTTACACAGGATACGTCAAATGTATAATCAGGCGATGGGCAAACTAATGAGGTGGTTGTTACATTACATTTGTCTTTTACATCAACAGAAATATTTTTGTTACAACGGTTAATATTAAAAAAACTTCCGGTAGCATTTGTCTGATCATAATTGACACCAAAAGCATGAAATGTAAAACCGCCGTTACCATTTACTAAAGCATTCAAAACAACAGATTTAGTATTATTGGAAATGTTTGGAACACAGGAGAAATCTGCATCAATAACGACGGGTGCTACGGCTACCGTTTCTGTGTAAAAATTACTGCAGCTATCATACACACGGAACAGGTAAGTTCCGGCGTCTAAACAGGTAAACGAATTTGAATCTTTTGGTACCGAAAAGCTAAAACCACCATCCGAAGAATAAGAATAGGTATAGGGTCTTTTCCCGTTTACAGGCTGAATAATAATGGTGGATTGCTGCTGAACAGGTATAAACGTAAGCGGAATATAATTTCCGGTAATAACGGCATTATTAACTGCGGTCAGGTTGTTTTTGTCTGTCACCCGTAGGTTGTAAGTACCGGATGGCAGGTTTTGAAATAAACTTATATTTTGTGCCGGACGGATGATACCGCTTGTACTTGAAATGATCTGATATAAATAGGGAGCGGTTCCTCCGCTAACATTTACGGAAATTGAACCATTTGCACTGCAGCTGGATGGAGTTGTGATAGATGTAAATGAAATTTGTGCATATGAAATGGAAATGCTAAAAAAAATAAAAATAATAAAAATTAATTTTTTAATCATAAACGAATTTAATCAATCATAATTTAAAACGAAAGAGATACTTTTATTCTGTACTTGTGATTTTATACAAAGTTGAAATAATTCTTTTTTCTTTTTCGGTACAAATTTTTGCGTTTGTCATAAAATTCATGACAATTATTACATGAAGTATGATGTTTTTAATCTGAAATTCAGGAAAAAACAGGTTTTGTTTGTAGATTTGAACCTTCTACCTTAAGTTACGTTTTAGTTTTTATGAAATCAGCAGCAGAAATCTTTAATAATATAGTAAATGAACGTCGTTCCATCAGGATTTACGACGATAAGGCGCCATTTGATGGTGAAGCGGTTGCCCGCAGCTTAGACAGGGCATTACTGGCACCTAACTCCAGTAATTTGCAATTATGGGAGTTTTACCGGGTGAAAACAAAAGCAAAAAAAGATGAACTGGCTAAGTATTGTTTAGGGCAAAACGCAGCTAAAACAGCTAATGAATTAATTGTTTTTGTTACCAGAAAAGACAAATGGAAAGAACATGCTGAATTTGTATTAAATGAATCAAAGAAAGATTTTCCGGCAACTTTAGGTAAAAGACACAAACTTGTAGTTGATTATTACACAAAAGTAATTCCTACTTTATATTTTTCAGATCCGGTAGATATTACAGGCGGATTGAAAAAAATTGTTTCAGCTTTTGGCGGAGCATTTCAGCCTGTTCCGCGTCAGGTTACAGCAACAGATATGCGTATTGTTGTACACAAGAGTGTGGCCCTGGCAGCACAAACATTCATGTTGAGCATGCAGGCAGAAGGTTACGATACCTGTCCGATGGAAGGTTTCGACAGCGCACGCGTCAAGAAGTTCCTGAATCTTCCAAGAGGCGCTGAGATCTGTATGATTGTTTCTGTAGGGAAAGCGAAACCTGAAGGCGTTTACGGCAAACGTGTGAGAATTCCGAGAGAAGAAGTTATCTTTGAGGTGTAAATGGAACCTCTTTTTAAAGGCATTATCAGCGGAATTACCATCAGCTTTCTGATTGGTCCTATTTTTTTTGCGTTGGCAGATATTACCATTTCAAAAGGATGGAAATGCGGATTGTCTTATGTCTTCGGTGTCCTACTCAGCGATGTAATAATTATCTATCTGGTAGAAACGATTTTGCAGCAGTTTCCATTTGACTCCATAAAAACGGAAGTTGGACTTATTGGAGGTGTATTACTAATCATTTTTGGTATTGCCACGTTTTTATCTAAAACAAGTATTAAAGCATTAGATGTGACCAATGTTAGAACGTTATTAGGTGCTTTTGTGAAAGGTGTTACCATCAATATTTTCAATCCCTTTGTAACGGTTTGGTGGATTACCATGTTTACAACCGTTACTATTTATTATGTTCATTTTTCTGAAAAATTTCTATTCTACTTTGGAATACTTCTCATGGTATTTTTGTTTGATTTACTGAAAATGAGGTTTGCTTATTTTTTGAAACAAAAACTCACTGCAAACAATCTGAATAAAGTGAAAAAAGTCGTTGGTGTTTGTTTGTTTATTTTTGGTTTAATGATGATTGTAAAGGTAATTTAAGCGTGTTATTTTAAAAGTGTACTATGAAGATGTTTTATCTTTTAATATTGTATGGTACGATGTATGCAACTTTATTTGCTGAAATTAATACGGAAAATACATTGACAGATATCGATAATAACCAATATAAGACGGTTAAAATAGGTAATCAGATATGGATGGCTGAAAATCTGAAAACCACACATTATATTGATGGTACGGAGATTCCGGAAATAACTACACCGGAAGGATGGGAATTTACGAAAAATGGTGCATTCTGTTATTTGAATAACAACCCGAAAAACAACGATAAATCAGGAAAACTGTACAACTGGTTTGCGGTAGAAACAGGCAAACTGGCTCCAAAAGGCTGGCATATTCCTACAGTTAATGAAGTCAATGTACTGATTGAATACTTAGGTAAGGAAACAGCCGGGGCCCAAATGAAAGCGTCTCCAAAAAGTTGGTATCAGAAAGATAAAAGATTAGCAACAAATACCAGTGGCTTTAACGCCATTCCCGGAGGTTTCAGAAATGAATTCAACGCATTTGATTTTCCAAATTTCACTGCTATTTTCTGGACTTCTGATGTATATGTAGATAAACCAGAAGATGTAGGCGTATATGCCCGTAATGGTAAATATGCATGGTCATATAGCTTATTCTATGCCTTTTCGCATGTTAGTATCAATGACTATCAGAAGATGTGCGGATATTCTGTCCGATGTATAAAAGATTAATCTTACTCACCTTCCATATCTTCCAGCATAATGCTTTTGTAACTCACATAATCATCTACCGTGGAGAAACGGAAATCAGGATATTCCGACATGAATTTTTTATTCTTCAAACCACCCTGCAAAGGCCTTGCCGCCGGCGCATTTATTTGTTCGGTCGTTAATGGAATCAGTTCATAACTCGCATCCGGGAAATATTTTAAAATAGTGAGTGCCAGTTGCACGCGGTTCATATAATCCGTGCCGGCAATGTTGTAAACGCCGCTTTTCCTGTCTGTTAATAATAAATATAAACAACGGGCAATATCAAATGCGTTAATCGGTGTTGCATATTGATCAACAGGTAATCTCAAGGTTAGTTTTTGTTGCTCGAAAACTTGTTCTATGATGCGCGATACAAAATTTTTACCGCGTTCTTCGTCACCATATACATTTGTGATTCTTATAACAATGTTGTTTGAATCGGCTGCAATCACGGCTAATTCTGCTTCCAGTTTATGTTTTCCATAAATGGAAATGGCATTTGGTGTTGCTTCCTCGTCATATGGACCATTGACACCGTCAAAAATATAATCCGTTGAAATGAAGACTAATTTCGCGTTCAATTCTTTTGCCAGTGCAATCATGTTATTGGTGGAGTATACCGTCTTTTCATGGCTTTCCGCTTCATGATGTTCGCAGTAGTCCACATGTGTCAGTGCTCCGCAATGCAGGATGACATCTGGTTTAAAACCAGCCACATCGAAATTGTCGTGGTTTTGCAGATTCAAGGTGTCAAAGAACACGGTGTTCTTGGCTTCATACGAAAAATAGGTGCCGACACATTCAATTTCTTTCTGTTTGAAATATCGTAAACAGTTAGAACCAACTAAACCCGATGCGCCGATGATGAGTACTTTCATGAAAATAAGTTATAAATAGTAAGGAATAAGTAATAAGATATGAATGTAAGTTGACTGAATTTTTTAATGCCTTTCACAAAATAATTCCAGATAATGCTTTCGTTTAAAACGCCTGTTTTATTGGGTGAAGCAACAGCCATGGTTTTCTGCAGGAGTTCGTTCTCTGCACGCTTTTTATCCCATTTATGCAGGGTGTTTTTGTAATCGTTCAGTCCCTGACGAATGGCTTTTGCTTCTGCTATATTCCCTTTTGCCAGTGCTACTAAAGCGGCCAGCTGGTCCAGGCGGTTTCTGGTGGAATAGATAGATGCTAATTCCTGTTCGGATAAATTTTTACGCAACAGTTTCCGGTTGTTTCTGAAATTTAAATACGTCTTTTTTGGATTGGATTTGTTGAGTGTGCCGCCGCCCACATGATATACGGTACTTTCTGCACAATACCCGATTTTATAGCCTAAATTCTTTAATCGCCAGCATAAATCTATTTCTTCCATATGGGCAAAAAAATCGGCATCCAGTCCGCCGGCTTTGTGGAAGATATCTGCTTTGATGAACAGGCAGGCGCCACTTGCCCAGAATATCTCGCCGCTTTGATTGTATTGTCCTTCATCTGTTTCGCAGGTGTCAAAGATTCGTCCTCTGCAAAACGGATAGCCGTATTTATCAATGAAACCGCCAGCCGCACCGGCGTATTCAAATTTATTTTTTTCTGAATAGGATAAAATCTTTGGCTGACAAGCTGCCATTAATTCGTCTTTTAATAAGAATGTCATGGTGTTTTCAATCCAGTTGGGCGTCACTTCAACATCCGAGTTTAATAATACATAGTAATCGCTATCTATCTTCTTCAATGCATCATTATAACCACCCGCATATCCTGTATTGCTTGAATTGATAACCAAACGGATTTGCGGGAAATGTTGCTGTAAAAACAAAATGGAATCATCCGTAGAGGCATTGTCTGCCATGATTATTTCAGCATTAGAATAGGTCATGTGTTGGATGACGTTTGGCAAAAATTGTTCCAGCCAACTTTTTCCGTTGTAGTTTAGTATGACGACTGAAACTTTTGGTTGATGCATAATACAAAGATACTTATTACTTATGACTCACGACTCACGACTAATAATTTATTCCGGCACGTTTCCATCTGCGATGGCTCCACAACCAGTATTCCGGTTTATTATGGATGTCTTTTTCAAGTAAGCGAACATATTTTTCTACAATGAAATTCTCTGTTTCTTTTTGTGCATTTTCCGTGATGGTTTCAAATTTCAATTCATAATATCCACGGTTGATTTTTTGGATGGAAGCGTATAAAACAATGGCGTTCGTTTTTTGAGCCAGTGTGTCAAATCCTCTAAAAAACGGAGTATCGAGACTCATGAACTTTGTCCAGAAAGCATTGTCGGTATCAACGGGCGTCTGGTCAGCCACAAAAGCCACCAGAGATGGATTTTTCTGCAAATTTACGTACAATGATTTTACCTGATGCATCGCTATCAGCTGACATCCAAACCTGGACCTGTTTTTCAATAGAAATTTCTCAAACGTTTTGTTACTGGGAGATGCGTACAGAGCATATGAAGGTAATTTTGTTTCCAGTCCTGCAAGGAGAGAAGCCCATTCCCAGTTGCCGTAATGTCCCAGTACTACAAAAATATGTTGCCCTTTATTTTCATACGTTCTGAGTAGGGCATAACTTTCATGCTCCAGTTGTATGCGTTCTTTTAATTCTTCTTTTGAGATGGAAATACTTTTGATGGTTTCAACGATAAAGTCGGCAAGATGACGGTAATAATTGCTTCTGATAAACCAGAGTTCTTCGCTTCGTTTATGAGGAAATGCGTTGATGAGATTCATATCAATCACCGTTTTTCTGTAAGCATATATGCGATTAAACAGGAAGTAAATAATATCAGCGAATGAAAATAAAAATTTCAATGGCAAAAAGGAGAGCAGTTTTGCATAAAATAATCCAAGTTTCGTGAAGAGCCATTGCACATTGTAAAAGTAGTGAATAGTCATTAGTCATTAGTTAATTTAAGAGTTATTTTTATAAAAATAAATCATAAATCATACATCATAAATCTTAATTCAGAATATCTTTGTGCGATGAATGCTATTTTAATTGAATCACAATATATCGGCAGCTGCAGTTACTGGAATTTGTTACTGAAGGCAGATGCAATTGTATTGGACACCCACGAACATTTTGTAAAACGTAGCTACAGAAATAGGGCGCATATCTTAGGTGCCAACGGATTATTGAGACTGAGCATTCCGCTGGTGAGTGGTAAACATCAGCATTCCGCCATGAAAGATGTTCGCATTTCCTATAATGAAAACTGGCAGGGACTGCATTGGCATAGTTTTACTTCCGCTTATCGCAGATCACCTTTTTTTGAGTTTTATGAAGATCATTTTCGTAAATTCTATGAAGAAAAAACAGACTTACTGGTGGACTATAATTTTCAGTTCATGCAAACCATTGCGACTGTGCTGAAAACTGAAATTGCGGTTTCATTTGCAGAGAAGTATTATGTAAAAGATGAATTTTCAGGCACAGATTACAGAAGTCATATAATGCCGGGAAAAGATATTACACTTGATTTTACTGCCTATCCGCAGGTGTTTAGCGACAGATTTCCTTTTGAAAAAGATTTGAGTATACTGGATTTATTGTTTAACACCGGAACGAGAGCGAAAGAATATATTGAGCAGATGCAGCTTAAATAACAACATCCAATTCTACCTTCCACAAGAATTTATTTTCATCCTTGTCGAATTCCTTCTTTAACTTAACATTGATATTCAGGTTGGAGATAGACATATCAGAAACCTCTTTAGTTTTTACCTGGTAAATTTTTGCTTCCGGCTGTATACTTTCCGC
>JADLAJ010000214.1 GCA_020848255.1 Chitinophagales bacterium | reverse complement strand
GGATAGATTTTGCTTTAAAATCGCTCAAATCAAGCCTATTTTTACACCATGCAGGATACGTTCAGACATCAGGGATTACGCAAAAGATTGGTACAGGAATTGAGAGGAGAAGGTATACAAAACGAAAAAATACTGAAAGCCATCGAAAAAATACCGCGGCATTTTTACATCGAAACGGTTTTCGGAGATGATGCTTATGAAAATAAGCCATTTCCGATTGGTCGCGGGCAAACCATCTCCAATCCGTATACGGTAGCTTACCAAACGGAATTGCTGGATTTGCAGGAAGGCGACAAAGTGCTGGAAATCGGCACCGGTTCCGGTTATCAGTCTGCGGTATTGGCAGAATTGGGCGCTGATGTGTATACGATTGAACGGCACCAGCCATTATCCAATAAAGCGAAGAAAATACTCAACCATTTCGGTTATTCGAATGTGAAAACATTTTATGGTGACGGATTCAAAGGCTTGCCGGCAGATGCTCCGTTTGACAAAATCTTAATAACCGCAGCGGCACCGGAAATTCCAAAAGAATTACTGAAACAGTTAAAGGTAAATGGCATTATGGTGATTCCGTTCGGGGAAGGGGATACCCAGAAAATGATCAGAATTAAACGATTGGATAACAATGAATTTGAAAAAGAAACGTTTTCTACGTTTACATTTGTACCCATGTTGAAAGGCGTGGTAGATTAAATATAAAATAAAGTAAAATGCAAAAAGTAATAATTACACTCATTATAGGAATTTGTTTCTATACATCCGGTATGGCGCAAAAACAGCCGATATCTAAAAAGCAATTTGATGAATTGTGGAACAAAGCAGATAGCTCGACTAAGATTGTCATCAAGACAGGAAATTCTACAAAGGATCTGAATGCACTGGAACGTGATAATATAAAGGCGGTAGATATCAAACAAAAAACGGTAACCAATCCGAATTATAATTTTAAAAAAGTAGATACGTCTAATCTGGAAGAACTTTCCACGCAGCCGATTGTAAAAGGAAGCGGTTCAAAAACGAAAACCACCTCAAAGCCAAAAGAAGCGGTAATTACCAATATACCGTCAAAATTGAAAGATACATTAGTAACTAAAGTGAAAGAAACGATTCCTGTTAAGGTGACAGAAACAAAAGAACCTAAGAAGGTAATTTCTGGCGATGATTTTTCTACACAACCGATTGTAAAAGGCAAAAAAGCAGTTACAGAAATAAAAGAAGAAACTTACACCAAACCGGTTAAGAAAGCCGTGCTGGATACCACCAAAAATTTCAAAGAATTTACTTTTGAAGGAACGCCGATTGTAAATAAAAACGCTTCTTATACCCGAAAAGACGAGCCGATGCCCAAGTCTAAGGAGCAGATAGATGACGAGATTCCGGTGAACAGAAAACCAAACAATACCAATGTAGACAAGGATAATTCTTTTATGAAAGAAGCCTATGCGCAATACGACAAAGAAGCAGATTCGCTGCATACTGCCAATAAAAGAAGACTGGACAGCATCATGCAGGCCCTGAATATAAAAGTGCCGGTAGTGATTAATCCTACAGAGTTTATTGATATTTACGTAAACGGCGGCGGCACCATTGCAGAGGGAAACTCTAAATTGTATGACCGCATTTCCATTTTGCATACCGGTATAGTGCAGCGCGAATACAAAACAAAAAATGAGGGCGTACAGCGTACCGAGAAAAAAATATCCAAAGATGAACTGACTAAACTGGCGCAATATATCGTAGACATGGGCTTCCTGGATTTTAATGCGGAATACGACTGCGCAGATGAAGATGCGGCTTGCAACCAACGTTTCAGTAAATCTCCGCAGGTAGTGCCAATGGAAGTTTCACTGACGGCAGGGCAACGCAAGAACAAAGTGAAAGTTTCTATTTTTGCACCCAAGACGGAAAAAAATCTGGTGAACTATCCGGCAAATCTGGAAAAAATCATGAATGCGATTTATACGATAGTAGAGAAATAAGGGTGGATGAAAAAAATAATAGTTGTATTTTTTTTATTTGCTGCAATTCAGCAGTTATCACAGGCACAAAATAATCTTGTTGCTAAAAAACAAATTCCCGTAAAGAAACTTAGCGTTAAAGAGTTAAACGCATTGGAAACAGAAAAAATAAAAGCGCTTATTGCCGGCGAAAAACCGAAAAAAGATACACTTCCGAAAATAAATCCACAGTCCGTAATTGTTAAAGAAATAAAGAAAGATTCTCTTAAACAAACAATTAAGACACCGGCATCTGTAAAAAATATTCCTCCTCCCAATGATAAACTGAAAAAAGACACGGCTTTCCAAAAAGATACGCTGAACATAATAAAACCAAAGCAGGTAGGTATTAAAGAAGTAAAGAAAGATTCTGTTAAAGCGACGGCAAAAATTCCAACAGCGGTAGCGGTAAAGAAATCAGTTCCGGTAAAAAATAATACTAAAATAGATTCGGTTGTTAGAAAAGTAATACCCATAAATATTGCGGAAGAAAAACCGGCAGAACTCAAACCGGACACACTGCCCTACAGAGTATATACCAAAAGTGAACGCTTAGCGGACTCAATCAAAAATGCCCATAAACACTGGCTGGACAGCACCTTAATGGCATTGCCCAAAAGCAAACCAGTCATAATGAATCCCGATGATGAGATAGAAATATTTATCAGTGGTGGCGGTTTGTACACGGGCGTAAATCCAACTGTGTTTAACCGGCTGACAATTTATAATTCGGGACTGGTGCATAAAGAAACCAAAACAAAACTTCAGGGAGAAAATACAGAAGATAAAAAGTTATCTCGGGATGAATTGAGAAAACTCACGCAATATATTATTGATCAGGGCTTCTTTGATTTTAATTATTTATACGATTGCGACAGCAAAGACAAAGACTGCAACACCCGTTTAAAAATGAGCCCGGAGCCATCTCCGCTGAGTGTGGTAGTAACGGTGGGGGCACGCCGTAAAAAAATATATGTGGCCTTATACGCGCCGCACATGGAAAGCAACTGGGTGAATTATCCGGCCAATCTGGAAAAGATTGTGAATGCTATTTACGATGTGGCCGGAAGGTAATTAAGAGCGGGCCTCGTACGAAACGAATATGTTGATCCAGATGGCGCGGCTGTAGCGCATCAGCAAGGGTTGCAATACAAGCATTACCAACAGCGATATAAAAAAGGCCAGCACGAAAGGAATATCAAAGCAGAATATTTGCAGCAAGGCCAGCGGAATCAAAATGAAAATAACGATTGGATAGCTTACCCATAAGGCACCCGAATAAAACCCCGGTTCCACTTTAAAATCTTCATGGCAAACCGGACAATAATCCGGCATATTCAGCATGTGTTTTAAATCATAGGCATTGGAAACGGAAAATAAATTCCCTTCCTGGCAATGCGGACATTTGAGATGCGCGATGCTGTAGAGTTTGCTTCCTTTTTTGATAATCGGTTTCATGTATGCTTATGATGCAAGATACGATAATGGAAAGTAAGAGTTAATCTAAATAGCGAATCTTGTTTGTGGCAAGAAGATAAAGCGTCCCTGTCATTTCGAGCGCAGCGAGAAATCTTGCTTGATATTTTTGGTAAGTATTTTGTTGGTTGGAGACCAACAAAGGCGAGAGAGTTTCCTTTTAAATATTTTTATTTCAATTTTTCTAACTCTTGGAGGTTATTATATGTGTAACCAGAATCATCAATATAATCTATGTAAGGCTTTATCAGTTCTATTGAATAATTTTCTGATAAGTAAGCTTTGCCATAAACTGTAATTTTATAGTGCTTTACTGTATTTATTATTTCTGTAGCTTCTATTAATTTTTTTTCTTCAAGGCAATCCAAACCATAACCATAGCGAGAAAATTCTTCTGTTTTTGCAAAATAAAATTGCAGCCTATATTCATTTCTAAGCGAAGGGCGGCTATCAATTAACTTAAGCAATAATAATTCTAAATATTTTATGTTTTCGTTCATGGAAATTACCCATAATTTATTTATATCCGCAACAAAGTTCCGCATATACAAGCAACAGTAGTCTTGCTTTGCAAAACAAAGGACGTATTATAAATATAAGAAAAAAGAGTTAGAATTACTTCTTCGTAAACCCATCTTTCAAACCAACCGTCTTGTTGAAGATGATCTTATCTTTAGTAGAATCTTTATCTAAGTAAAAATAACCCTTGCGTAAAAACTGGAAATGGTCGTTTAGTGTGGCCTTGGCTAATTCCGGCTCTGCATACGCAGTTGGTATAATATCCAAACTGTGTTCGTTGATATACTCTTTGAAATCGCCTTCTTCCGCATTCGGATTTTCTACCTTAAACAAACGGTTGTATTCGCGCACTTCCACCGGAACGGCATATTGTACGCTTACCCAATGCAAAGTACCCTGCACTTTAATACCTGAAGTATCTTGTCCACTCTTGCTGTCCGGATGGTAACTGCAATGGATTTCCGTAATGCTTCCATCAGCATCTTTCACAACGCTGTCGCAGGTAACGATAAAGGCGCCTTTTAAACGGATGGTTTTGCCTACTTCCATCTTGAACACTTTCTTTTGAGGCTCTTCCACAAAATCTTCGCGCTCTATATAAATTTCTTTCGTAAAGGCCACTTGTCGGTTGCCCGTTGTTTCATCTTCCGGATTGTTTTCAATATCCAGCAAAATCTCATTTTCCAGATTGCTGATGATTACTTTTACGGGATTAAAAACGGCCATTCTGCGCAGCGCAATTTTATTCAAGTCTTCGCGCACACAAAATTCCAGCAGGGAAATATCATTGATTTTTTCACGCTTCGCGATACCTGCTCTGTCGCAGAATTCACGGATGGCGCTGGCCGTATAACCACGTCTGCGCATTCCCGAAATCGTCGGCATGCGCGGATCGTCCCAGCCTGCCACGTGCTGCTCTTCCACCAGCTGTTTCAGTTTGCGCTTGCTCATCACGGTATAGTTTACATTCACGCGGGCAAACTCATATTGTTTGGATGGATAGATGCCTAATTTTTCGATGCACCAGTCATACACTTCGCGGTGCGGTACAAATTCTAAGGTGCAAATAGAGTGTGTAATTTTTTCGATGGAATCACTTTGTCCATGTGCAAAATCATACATTGGATAAATACACCATTTGTCGCCGGTGCGGTGATGATGTGCAAATTTAATTCTGTACAAAAGCGGATCACGCATCAGCATATTGGTCGATGTCATGTCGATTTTTGCACGCAGTGTTTTTTCACCTTCTTTGTATTTGCCTGCTTTCATATCAGCAAACAGCTGCAGGTTTTCTTCCACGGTTCTGTTTCGGTACGGACTGTTTGTTCCAACTTCCGTTGGCGTTCCTTTTTGTGCAGCAATTTCATCCGAAGTCAGATCACACACGTAGGCATCGCCTTGTTTTATTAACTGCACGGCGAAATCATATAGCTGATCGAAATAATCACTCGCGTAAAAAATATCCGCCCACTCGAAACCAAGCCATTGCACGTCTTCCTGAATGCTTTCTACGTATTCCGTATCTTCCGTTACCGGATTGGTATCGTCAAAACGCAGGTTGGTTTTGCCGCCGAATTTTTTAGCCACGCCGAAATTTAAGCAAATCGAAGAAGCATGGCCTAAGTGCAGATAACCATTCGGCTCGGGCGGAAAACGCGTCAGGATACTGTCGTATTTACCTTCTTTCAAATCATTGTCGATGATTTCTTCAATGAAGTTCAGTGATTTATTTTCTTCTATGTGTGATGTTTCCATTTTTCTTTTTTCTTTTTATTGAACCGCAAAGTTTGCAAAGCCTTTGTGTTCTTTGCGTAACACTTTTAATACTTTGCGGTTTAACTTTATAACTGGCTAAAACAATTTGTTACTCTTCTGCCGGTTTCTTCCACGCCTAGTAACACAATCAAATCCGGTATTGCCGGACCGGATAATTCACCTACCAGACTGACACGCAAAAACTTCATCAGGTCGCCTGCTTTGATTTCATTACTGTTGGCAAAATCCTTTAACGTTGTTTCCAACGCTGCCGTATCTGTTGAGGTGTATTCCTTCAGGAATGTTTCAAAAGCTCCCGGATTAAAACTGGAAGCTTTAATGTTAACGATTTTACTTAAAGGTGTTTCACCATATTTTTCTGTTGCCTGAAATAAATATCCAAACAATTCAATATCATTTAAAAAAACTAAACGCTCTTTTACCAGGCTAACCGCTCTTACTAAATATCCTGCATCCTGATTTCCGAATTTTGCAGTCACGTTATCTTTTACCAAATCAGCCAGCTCTTCGTCTGCTAATTTTTTAATGTATTCTGCATTAAACCATTTAGCCTTTTCAAAATCAAATTTAGCACCGGCTTTATGAATATGCTCTAAACTGAATGCTTCGGTTAATTCTTCTTTGGAAAATATCTCCTGTTCTGTTCCGGGATTCCAGCCTAAGAACGCCAGCATATTTAAAACTGCTTCCGGCAGATATCCTTTTTGTTTATAGCCGCTGCTCACTTCATTCGTTTTAGGGTCTGTCCATTCCAATGGAAAAACAGGGAATCCTAAACGGTCGCCATCGCGTTTGCTTAATTTTCCGTTGCCATCAGGTTTTAGTAAAAGCGGCAAATGTGCAAATTTTGGCATCGATTTTTCCCAGCCTAAATATCGATACAACATGACATGCAGGGGTGCACTTGGCAGCCATTCTTCGCCGCGTATCACATGAGAAATCTGCATTACGTAATCATCGCAAACATTCGCTAAGTGATAGGTTGGCATACCATCGCTTTTCAGCAATACCTTGTCGTCCATCTGTGAGGTATTTACAATAACCCACCCGCGGATTTCATCATAAAATTTCACATCCTCATCTGCCGGCAATTTTATACGGATAACGTAGTGCTCCTTCTCAGAAAGTCGTTTCTCAACTTCTTCTTTAGAAAGTGTCAAAGAGTTTTTTCCTAACTCACGCGTGTTTGCATCGTATTTGAAATTTGCATTGGACGCTTTCATTTGTTCAAGATCCGCTTCCGTATCAAACGCATAATAAGCAAAACCAGCCTGTAACAGTTGTTCCGCATATTGTCTGTAAGTATCTTTTCGGTCACTTTGACGGTAAGGTGCATGTGGTCCGTCGCCAAAGCCAACACCTTCGTTTGGATCAATACCTATCCATTTCAGGGATTCAATGATATATTGTTCCGCACCGGGTACCAGACGATTCTGGTCGGTATCTTCAATTCTTAAAATAAAATCGCCGCCATTTTTTTTGGCAAATAAATAATTATATAATGCGGTGCGTACACCACCAATATGCAATGGACCTGTAGGACTGGGCGCAAAACGGACTCTTACTTTAGTACTCATACTTTATTTTATTTGAAAATTAGCGGATTAGCCAATTTGAAAATTGTAAATTCGGACTGTAAAAGTAAGAATTTAGCCTTGTAAAATGTATTTTGTCAGGATACCAAATATTATTAAAAAACTATTTCCTCGCTTAATTTGGGATTTACCTAACGAGGAGCTTAAGGTTTACCTCACTTTTGACGACGGGCCACATCCTGAAATCACGCCCTGGATACTGAAACAACTGAAGAAAACGGATGCTAAAGCTACTTTCTTCTGTTTGGGTGAACATGTAGAAAAATATCCGGAGATAGTCCGGCAGATATTGAGCGAAGGGCATCGTATCGGAAATCACGGGTATAAACATTTGAACGGCTGGAAAACGAATGACGATGATTATCTGCAGGATTATTTGAAAGGGCAGGAGATGCTTCGTTTTTCTCAAAATGATACCTTGTTGTTTCGCCCGGCATACGGAAAGATCAAAAAATCTCAAATCCCAAATCTCAAATCCCAAATCCCCAATGCTCAAATTATTAACTGGAGTTTGATGCCGGGAGATTTTGATGCAATGATCTCATCAGAAAAAGTATATTCAAATTTACAAAGAGTACAAGCCGGTGATATTGTAGTATTGCACGATAATGAAAAAGCATGGAAACATCTACAATATTGTTTGCCGAAATTTCTAGAATTTTGCAAAGAAAAAAACTTTAGTTTAAATAAATTAAATCTGTAAATCAATCTTATTACTTATCCCTTAAACCTTATGACTTTAATAGATACTCATACGCATTTATACGAAGAACAATTTGATGCAGACCGAACAGAAATGATTCAGCGTGCCATAGATAATGGCGTTTCCAAAATGATTATTCCCAATGTAGACTCCACCACGATTAAAGGAATGATGGATTTGGTGCAGCAATTTCCGGAGAATGTCTTTCCGATGATGGGCTTGCATCCTTGTTACGTAAAACCCGAAACGTATAAAGCGGAACTGGAAATTATAAAATCAAATTTGGATAAGGATGCCTTTGTTGCCGTTGGTGAAATCGGCATTGATTTATACTGGGATAAAACCACACTGGATATACAGAAAGAAGCCTTTGAATTGCAGTGCGACTGGGCCATAGAAAAGAACCTGCCTGTTGCGATTCACTCCAGAGATTCTACGCACATTTTAATAGAACTGCTAAAAAAAAGGAAAGATAAGCCTCGCGGAGTTTTTCACTGTTTTACCGGTAGTCTGGAGGAAGCGAATGAAATTATAAAGCTCGGATTCTATCTGGGCATTGGTGGAGTGCTTACCTATAAAAATACACACCTGAGAGATACCTTGAAACATATTCC
>JADLAJ010000213.1 GCA_020848255.1 Chitinophagales bacterium | reverse complement strand
TCGATCCATCCAGCACCATCAGCAAGGGCAGTATTTTGGGCGATAAAACACGCATGGAAGATTTGGTGAGCAATGAACATTGTTTTATCAGACCTACAGCAAGCAACAACCATTTAGGTGGTGTGGGACGCACCACACGCGAAACTATTCTGCTTTGTGAGGCATTTGGGTTTGATTATATTTTCGTGGAGACGGTTGGCGTGGGGCAATCTGAAACACTGGTAAAAAACATGACTGATTTATTTATGCTGTTGCTCTTGCCCAACTCGGGTGATGAACTGCAGGGCATCAAGCGCGGCATCATGGAAATGGCTGATATCATTTTAATCAATAAATCTGATGGAGAAAATAATGTAGCAGCAAAAATCGCAGCCACTCAGGTAAAACATTCTCTGCATTTATTTTCAGCATCGGAAAAAGAATGGATAACACAGGTGTTGAATATTTCTTCTCTTGAAAAGACAGGACTTGATACACTGCAAATAGAAACAGATAGCTATTTTTTAAAAATGGAATCTATCGGTTTTTTGAAACACAACAGAAATCAGCAGGATTTATTCTGGTTTGAAGAAAGTATTTTACAGGAACTACAGCATTTATTTTCACAAAATACTTCGATACAATCGGTGAAAACATCTTTAAAAGAAAAGATTAAAAACAATGAGATAACAGCTGTGAATGCTGCTAAATTCTTAGTGCAGAAATTTATGGAGAAATAAAATTCTATTTGACGACATCTACGCCATCTACAAAGAATTTCGTATCGCCCTGCCAAGGCATATTTCTTACTTTCTCTTTGTAATGCAAGCGCAGCATTTGTCCTTCTTTGCTTTTCAGCAGATTACCGATGGAGTCATCTTTTACAGAAAACTTCCAGATATTATTGGCAATGGTATTGCCCGGCAGCGGATTGATACCGCCCAAGTTTAATTCACCTTCATAGGTTTTGAAAACATAGCCTTTACTGGAAAATTTCATCAGCATGCCGGCACGGCTTCCTTCACTATATGTATAATTAAAGTACAGATAGATACCTGTTAAAACAAGTACAGACAGTAAAACAAAAAAAAGCACTACTTTTCTGAAAAACCTGACAACTGGATGGGTAGGTTTCGCAACAGGTGTTTGTCCGGAAGTATTTACAGGTATTTGCGCTGACATATCAATAATTTTTACTAAATTAAACATAAATTCTGAAATATATCAGATTAACCATGGAAACAAACGACACTATAGCCTTCAGAAATGAATACCGAAAAGAAGAAATAGGCAGTAATTATTCAGGAAAACTGCACTTTTGGTTTACCACCGTCTGGTGTCTGACATTGATTACAACCTGCATTTTACTGATACATATTCCCACCTGGAAAGAGTTGTTGATTGTTCCGATTGGTTTCCTGTATATCAATTTTGTAGAATATATTGGACATAAGGGACCGATGCATCACAGAAAGGAAAAACTGGACAAAGTATTTAAACGGCACACCTTGCAGCATCATCGTTTTTTCACCTACGACAATTTCAGTTTCGACTCTGCGCAGGATGTAAAAGCTGTCTTATTTCCACCTGTTTTGTTATTGTTTTTCTTCTTTGCTTTTACACGTCCCATTGCTGCATTGTTTTATTTTATCTGGTCAGCAAACGCAGCATTATTATTTGTTGTCACCGTATTTGCCTACTACCTGAATTATGAGTGGCTGCATTTTGCCTATCATTTACCCGAATCGCACTTTGTGGCAAAATTGCCATTTATAAGCACCTTAAGAAGACTGCACCATAGGCACCACGATACAAAGCTGATGACGAAATATAATTTCAATATCACTTACCCTATTTTTGATATCCTTTTTGGTACTTATTATAAAGAAAAATAAGTTAAAATCTCTTGTTTTCCCGTAAACCTATTTATATTTACGATGTTAGTAAATTCAGTTATCTTTATACTTCATGAAGTCAGTTTATAAAATACTTTTAAGCCTTTGTTTTTTACTTTTTGCAGTTAAAGGTTTTGCCACACATAACCGTGCAGGTGAAATCACCTATAAACATATTTCAGGCTTTACATATGAATTTACAATTACCACTTATACCAAAGTAAGCGGCGTAAGTGCAGATGCCGACCGTACCCGTTTAGGCATCTCCTGGGGCGACGGCACCTTTGACTCACTGGACAGAACTTCTCAGGTTTTTTTAGCTGCAGATATCAAACAAAATAAATACATCGGGATTCATACCTATTCGGGTCCGTTTACGTATATTGTTGGAGTACAGGATCCAAACAGAATTGCTGGGATTATCAATATAAACAATGCAGTAAATACCGAATTTTATATAGAAGATACGGTAAAGATTTTAGACCCGAATATCATTGGTTTTAATAGTTCTCCTCAATTATTAAATCCTCCTATTGAATATGGGAATGTTGATCAGACCTTCATTCACAACCCTAATGCATTTGACCCGGATGGCGATAGTTTATCTTTTTATATTTCTTCTCCGCTAAGAGCGCTTGGTACTCCTGTTGGTGGTTACTCTCCACCCAACCTGATAAATCCCGGACCAGATAATCAAATTTCGATTAATCAGCGTACCGGTGAGTTTATCTGGATTACACCTCAAGTAGCCGGTGTTTACAATATTGTAATTGTGGTTCGTGAATTCAGAAACGGTATTTTAATTGGCACCGTTATTCGCGATTTACAAATTATTATAGACGCAACCAATAACCTTCCGCCTCGTCTCACCGTACCATTGCAAATCTGCAAAGTCATTGGTGATACCATTTCCTTTACGGCAACCGCTTTCGATCCTAATACACAGGACAAAGTAACGTTGAAAGCCAACGGTGCACCGTTTATTGTAAGCAGTAGCCCTGCCACCTTTACGGTTGGTATTCCGGCAAATCCGGTAAGTGGTTTGTTTAAGTGGAATACCACCTGCGATCATTTGCTAAAGAATGATTACCTGGTAGTATTTAATGCGGTGGATGATTTTGACAGCCCGCCATTAACAGATTCAAAAACATTATCTATAAAATTACTGGCACCCCCACCAAAGAATTTTACCGCTACTTTAAATGTTATTAATAAAACAGTTACTCTGCGATGGGACAGCTTATACGTTTGTGCAGGCAATGCAAAATTCAGAAATTTTTCTGTTTGGAGAAAGAAAGGCTGTAATAACGCAATTGATACCTGCAGCCCTGATTTAGCCGCTTTAGGTTATGAAAGAATCGGCACAACAAATAATTACTCTTTTATCGATAATACTATTAAATCCGGTAATCAATACAGTTACAGAGTCGTGGCTGATTTTG
>JADLAJ010000212.1 GCA_020848255.1 Chitinophagales bacterium | reverse complement strand
AGCGATAATTTCATTTTTGACAATATTGCCAAACATCTACGACATTCATTTTTGTTGCAGGCAGCGGCAAATGGAAACGTAATCGCCTATAACTATTCTTATGATCCTTACTGGACGGAAGGCTGGTTTCCGGCAGCCTCTGCGGGCGATGTGGTATTGCATGGAAACTATCCGTATTCAAATTTATTTGAAGGCAATATCTTTCAAAACCTGGTGATAGACAATTCGCATGGCATCAACGGTCCCGACAATACTTTCTTCAGAAACAGAGTTGAAAGCTATGGCATCGTGATGAATGGAAATTCCGGTGACAACATGCATTTTATTGCCAATGAAATCACAGGTTCCGGATTACTGAAAGGGTTGTACAATATTGAAGGCAGTCATACGGAAACCGCCAACAATATTAAAGGCAGTTTACAAGCCGGCAATGTTACGGAAACATCATTCATCAATAAAAATTATACTTCAAAAATTGGTGCGCCAAATGCAGTTGGTTCCTGGAAAAATGAGGCGTTTATACGAAATGGCAAAGCGGTAAAAACAATTGTAAGCAATACTGCAAAATCGGCTTCAGAAACTGTATCAAAAAAAGAAACAACACCTGTGAAAACTAAAACACCAAAGAAACCGAAGAAAAAATGTTGTGTAAAGAAAAAGAAGAAGTAATTACAACTTACTACTCCTATTCCTCAATAAATGATCGGCAATCACTAAGGCTGCCATTGCTTCCACTATTGGAACAGCACGTGGCAATACGCAAGGGTCATGTCGGCCTCGACCTGTAACAGATGTGTTATTTCCATCCTTATCTACCGAATCCTGCGTTTGCATAATGGTAGCAACGGATTTAAAAGCAACATTAAAATAAATACCCATTCCGTTACTGATACCGCCCTGAACTCCTCCGGAATGATTTGTTTTCGTTTTTATAACGCCATGGTCATTATAAAATGCATCGTTTTGCTCACTGCCTCTCAATTCCGTTCCCGCAAAACCGCTGCCGTATTCAAAGCCTTTAGCCGCATTGATGCTCAGCATCGCTTTTCCTAAATCTGCATGCAGTTTGTCAAACACCGGTTCTCCTAATCCTGCCGGTACGCCTGTAATCACACAACTCACCAAACCGCCGATGGTATCGCCATCTTTCTTCACTTCTTTAATCAGCTCAATCATTTTATCCGCTGTTTCCGCATCCGGACAACGTACGATATTATCTTCTGTTTTAGATAAATCCATTTCGGTGTATTCTTTTCCGATTTCAATCTTTCCTACTTTGGAAACATAGGCCTGCACTTTAATGCCGAAATGCGCCAACAGCTGTTTGGCAATAGCTGCCGCAGCTACACGCGCCGCGGTTTCTCTGGCCGAACTTCTGCCGCCGCCACGATAGTCGCGGGAACCGTATTTTACATCGTAGGTAAAATCAGCATGCGACGGACGGAAACTATCTTTAATATGTTCATAGTCTTTCGATTTCTGATCTTCATTACGGATAATAATTCCAATCGGAGTGCCTTGTGTAATGCCTTCAAAAATACCAGACAAAATTTCAAATTCATCCGCTTCTTTGCGCTGCGTGACGATATTGGATTGCCCGGGTTTTCTGCGGTCCAATTCTGCCTGAATAAAAGCAGTATCAATTTTCAAGCCTGCGGGACAGCCGTCAATGATAACGCCTAATGCCACGCCGTGACTTTCACCAAAAGTGCTGATACGAAAAATTTCTCCGAATGAATTGCCTGCCATACAACAAAGATAAATATTATAAACCAAAAAACAGAAACGCTGACGGTAGTCTTCGCCAAATCATATATAAATCAACGGAATAAATATAATATAACAGAACACTGATTAGGATGATTATTTAAGATTTTCTCTGTATTAAATCATAATTATCCTGAAAATCCGTGTTCCATCTTCGATATTTATTTGATCTAAATAATTCCAGTTCTATTACATATAATTTTCACCTGATACATTAATTCTTTTATTACCTTGTATTCAAATTCATTGAGATGAAAAAACACTTCCTCTTTTTTACTTTTTTATTGACTTCTGTTCTTTCTTTTTCGCAAACCACAAAACCTGTTGCACAAAACGCACGTCCGAAATTAATCGTCGGCGTAGTGATAGACCAAATGCGCTGGGATTTTCTATACCGTTATTATGACAGATACAGCAAAGGCGGTTTCAAACGATTGATGAATGATGGTTTTAACTGTGAGAATACATTTATTCCGTATTGCCCGACCGTTACAGCCGCCGGACACACCTGTATTTACACAGGTTCTGTGCCTGCAATACACGGAATCGTTGGAAACGGATTTTACGATTATACATTAAACAGAGAAATGTATTGCAGCGAAGACAACTCAGTGCAATCTGTTGGTACGAGCAATGATAACGGCAAGATGAGTCCGCGCAATATGCTGGTGACTTCTGTTTGCGATGAGTTGAAACTGGCAACCAATTTCAAAAGCAAAGTGATTGGTGTTGCCATAAAAGACAGAGGCGCCATTCTGCCGGCTGGTCATAGTGCCGATGCAGCTTACTGGTATGACAGCAAAACCGGTAACTTCATTACGTCTTCCTATTACATGAAAGAATTACCTAAATGGGTGCAAGATTTTAATGCATCCGGAACTGTAGTGAATTATTATCAGAAAAACTGGGCGACCTTGTATCCGGTTGCAAGTTATACGCAAAGCGATACGGATATAAACAACTACGAAAGTGCCCCATTGGGCGAAGACCAGAAAGGATTTCCGTATGATTTAAAACGATTTGCCGAGAAGAAAGATTACGGCATGATTCGTTCTACGCCGTATGGAAATTCCCTGACCTTTGATTTTGCAAAAGATGCCTTACTTAATGAGCAATTAGGAAAAGATTCCATCACCGATTTTTTAGCGATATCCTGCTCTTCTACCGATTATATTGGTCATGCGTTTGGTCCGAATTCCGTTGAAACAGAAGACACCTATTTGCGATTGGATAAAGACATGGAAGCTTTCTTAATTTTTTTAGATAAACAAGTTGGTAAAAATAACTATACACTTTTTTTAAGTGCCGACCACGGCGTGGCGCACGTTCCGGGTTTTCTGGAAAAACATAAATTACCCAATGGCGGCGTAACCGGTTCTAAAGTGGATGTTGCCTTGAATCAGGAATTGAAAACACAATTTGGTGTGGATAGTTTATGCATGGGCAGCTGGAATTATCAGTTTTATTTGAATCACAAACTGATTGACGAAAAGAAATTAGACTATGAAGATATGCTGGAAGCAAGTATTTCTTTCCTGAAAAAAGTGGAAGGCGTAGACAAAGTTTTTGAATATGCAGATTTGCAGGAAGCAATGTTGCCCAAAGACATGAAAGAACAATTTATCAACGGATATTATGCAAGTCGCTGCGGCGACATACTGGTGATTTTAAAACCGGGCTACATAGATGATGAATATGGCGGCAAGGGCACCACGCACGGTATCTGGAGTCCGTACGATGCCCATATACCATTGTTGTTTTACGGGTACGGTGTAAATAAAGGAAAAATGTTTGACAAGACTTACATGACCGACATCGCTCCTACTTTATCCGGTTTACTACATATACAAATGCCGAGTGGTTGTATAGGGAAAACGATTGAAGATGCCATCAAAAAATAAAAATGTTGTATTTTTAAAATTATAAAAATGCTTTATGAAAATTACATTTTTAATTATTGACATGCAGCAAATCTATTTAAAAGAAATTGCAGGTATTCCAAAAGCATGTGAGCATATAAATTATGTTGCCTCTTTGTTGAGAAATAAAAAACATACGGTAATTCATATCAAAGATATGGAAGGAGCCGATGAGCAGAATATTGCATCTTACCAGATTATTCCTGAAATAGAAATAAATGAAAAAGACCTGATGGTTTCAAAAATATATTCGAATGCTTTCTGGAAAACAGATCTGGAAAAAATAGTATCAGAAAACAAAACGGAACTATTAATCCTTTCTGGTTTTGCTGCAGAAAACTGCGTATTGGCAACTTACAATGGTGCGAAAGAAAGAGGCTTTACAACGGTTATATTACAAAACGGAATCTTAGGTAATCATGAAGATGTAATAACTCAAACATACCGCGACAGAAACATTATTTCGTATCCAGTTATTGAAGCATTGACAAAATAATTATTTACTATAACTCAACACCATCATCGTCAGTCTTGAAATATTCAAAAGGTTTTCCTTTTCATCATAAATCTTAATCTCCCAGATTTGTGTTTTACCTCCGATATGGATAGGTTTTGCAATGCCGGTTACATAACCATCCCGCACAGATTTGATGTGATTAGAATTGATATCCAGTCCTAGCGCATATTCCTTCGTAATATCTAAGCATAAATTGGCGGCCATACTTCCTAAAGATTCAGCCAGTACCACATGCGCGCCACCATGCAATAAACCCAAAGGCTGTCGCGTGCGATTATCCACCGGCATTTTTGCTTTTACATAATCCTCTCCTAATTCAGTCATCTCAATCCCCAGATGCTCTACTAATGTTCCTTTGCTTTGCTGATTCAAAGCTTCCACCGTGATACTATTTACTTTCCAGATACCCATATTTATTTATTCTTTTCAAAAGCTCTTAAAAATTCAGTTCTATCGGTGATTTGCACTTTGTAATCCGTTTCAATTTTCAATCCTTCTTCCAGCGTGGTGTGAATACCTTCATTATAAAGATGTTTCAAGGCAGCAATAGTTTGCGCGGAATTCTGCAAAATATCATTTGCTAACTCCAATACGGTTTTGTCCAACTCTTCCAAAGGCACTGAGCGATTGACTAAACCGATTCGTTCTGCTTCTTTTCCGGTGATGGGTTTACAGGTAAAGGACAGTTCTTTAGCTTTCATGATGCCTACCAACCTTGGTAAACGTTGCGACATTCCCCAGGTGGGCATGATACCCCATTTAGCGTGCGTATCTCCTATTTTAGCGTCTTCTGCAGCAACTATCAAGTCAAAAAACATCATTAGCTCAGTAGCGCCTGTATAGCAGTGTCCGTGTACCTGCACGATAGCCGGCTGTGGCATCGTTCTGAGAATGCTGGCAATATCATTTCCTTCCTGAATAATTTCGTACGAAGTAAACTGACCGCCTACCAAAGATTCATTCATCGCTTTCAAATCTACACCTGCTGAGAATGCACGTCCCGCTCCTTTTAAAATCAATACTTTACAATTTGAATCCGATGCAATGTCTTTTAATGCCGTTTTTAATTCGCGTATCATCAGCGGCGTCAATGCATTTAAAGAAGCCGGTCGGTTTAAGGTGATTATGGTGATTGCACCTTGCTGTTCTAAAATTATGTCTTGATATTCCATGGTGTTAATTGTCTGAACTATGATTCTTATGATTTTTGTGATTTTATGATTTATATTTTTTGTTGGTAAGTCTTTTAAAATTTAAACTTGTTTCTCCAAAATTTATCAATAAACCAATTTCAAGATTGTATGCTTCTAAATAATTTATTGCTTGTGCAAAATGAACTTCTTCTAATTTTGTTATTGCTTTCAATTCTACAGAAATGATATTTTCAGCTAAAAAATCTACTCTACGAGTTCCAATTTGTTCTTCTCTATATATTATCTGCATTTCAAATTCTCTGTAAAAATTAAGATTTGCCAATCTCATTTCAATTTCTAACGCTCGTTGATATATCACTTCCTGAAATCCATTTCCCAATGTTTTATGAACAATCATAGCACATCCAATAATTTTAGATGTTATTTCTGAATGTTTATATTTCTCATCAATCATATTAATCATTTAATCAAATAAATCATAGTTCAGACAATGATTTAACCTTCTGCATAAAAATCCTGTAAAGCGCCAAAATACTCACCGTTCCAACCTTCCACGATATCTTCGTAATCTTCATCCGGAATATTAGAATGACGTAATTCTACAGAGGTTCCCTGTTTGTGTTCATGCAAAATAATTGTAACGATTGATTTTTCGGGCTGCTCACCAAAGTACCATTGTTGTACTATTTTCTTATTCTCTTCAAACTCTATATTTTTACCGCAGATATTTCCTTCCCACAAAGAGAATTCGCTGCCAGGCACGGTGGACATTTCCGCGTCATCTCCTGTCCATAGTTTCATAATAACGGGATTCGTTAATGCCAGATACAGCATATCCGGTGCGGCATTTATAATGTAGTATTTTTTGTAATCTTTCATATTCAGTGTAAAGCTAAATAATATTAGATGCTCAAGCAACTTCAAATCAAATTAATATCACTTACTAATCTCCATTTTATAGACCGCCCAATCGAGTAAATGCAGTACTTCAAATTTTTTAACTATGGGTTTTGTCAAATCAAATTTATTGCCTGTTACTCTGTACATTCCCAGCACATCATCGTCATCAAAAAACTGCATAAAGTTTGTGCTTCCGTTTTTGAGGTAATTGGCATAAATATCATTCAGGTACAATCTGCAAACGGGTTCTATTCCTTTGGTTTGTTTTTGTGTATCCTGTTCCAGTAAAATAAAAGTCAGTGTATCGGTTGGCTGTAAAAACCCTGCTGAAATTTTAAACTGTTTGGAACGTTTCAGTGTATCCAATCTGAAAAATTGGGCACAAATATTTTGTGGTAAACACGCGCCATTTTGTTTATAGATAAATAAGAATACTTCATCGTTTCGGGTGGAACCAAGCAAACCGTCTTCACTTAAATCTATCGCTTTTACTTTTACATTAAAGAAAATAGAATCGCTCGTTTTGGGAAGCGTAGGAATCGAATCTGCTTTACTGTAATAAGATATACTTACAACTAAAACAAACAGCAAAAACAGGTATTTTTTCATCATCTTTATTTTTAAAACAAACGAAGTTTGATTATTTAAAATTTCAATAATTGATTTCAGTCCTGAAAAATATACTTTTTTAACTATTTTACATTCATAAAAAAGCTTCATGTCTCAATCACATTCTATAACTACGCAAAAGACAGCCCGTGTTTTTACCTATGGCACCTTAACTGAAAAAACAAAGTTAGTCTGGATTGTGGCTCATGGATACGGGTTTCTCGCTGAGTTTTTTATCAAAAAATTTGAAGAACTGAATCCCGAAGAGAACTTTGTCATCGTTGCGGAAGCCTTAAACCGCTTTTACCTGAAAGATATGAGTGGCAGAGTGGGTGCTTCCTGGATGACAACTGAAGACAGGGAAAATGAAATAAAAGACTACATTTTATACCTGGATAACGTTTACGAAACCTTAATTTCACAAACAGCCGCAAAAATCGTTGGTTTAGGCTTCTCCCAGGGGGCAGCCACCATTGCCAGATGGGCGATGCATACACGTAAACGCCTGAATCGCATAGTATTCTGGGGCGGAAGTATACCAAACGATTGTTTGAATGACATTTCGAAGCTAAATTCCTGGCATCCTTATTTGTTGGTAGGCGACTCGGATGAGTTTATTACGCCGGAAAGAAAGGAAGAAGTAATGAAAACTTTAGATAACGCTGGCTTAACATTTTCACATATTTTTTACAAAGGCGGACACGCTATTTTAACTGAACCTTTATTGCAACTCTGTTCCGAGTTAACAGAGCCGTAAAGGTCTGGCAGTATCTTTGCAACGAACTTTTAAGGCAATACAAAGTTCGATTTAAAAAAGATTTGCCATGAAAAAGATACTTGTATTTATATTAACCATTCATACGTTTTGTGCATTATCTGCTCAAACAGAATATGGTGTAGCATCTTATTACGGAACTTATTTCCATGGTCGTCCGACAGCCAGCGGAGAAAAATACAATCAATTTGCTCTGACAGCAGCACACAAAACACTTCCATTAGGTACAGTTGTTAAAGTAACCAATGCACAAAACAATAAATCCGTTTATGTAAAAGTAAATGACAGAGGTCCGTTTGTTAAAGGACGTGTGATTGATTTATCTACAAAGGCTGCAGAAATACTCGGATACAGAAATAAAGGAACTGCATATGTAAAAATAGAAGTAATCAATAAAGACGAGGCACCGACGGATTTGATGAATGCTACTTTAGATATTGCCACACAAAATGGTATTATAGAATCAGATTCCACAGCTTCTTCCACATCTACATCTGACTTTAAAACCTGGAAGGATATTCCAACCGTAAGCAACGAAAAATCCAAATCAGATTATGTTATAGAAAAAGACGACTCACCAGAACCACAACCAGCGATAGAAATTAAAGAAGCGAATTCTAACGGGCTGACCAATCGTTCACCTTATTTTATAGTTACTCATTTAGATAAGAGCAAAAGCGGTTTTTACGGATTACAATTAGGTGTATTCTCCGATATGAATGTCATATTTTCTATAATAGCAGAGCTGGAAGCAAAATACAATCAAACCTTACTGGTAGAACAGGAAGATTTAAATGGGAAAACCGTGTATAAATTATTCATTGGTAAATTCCAGAATCGTGCTTATGCCGATGCTTTAAAGTCAGTATTAGCAGATAAATATAAAGATGCATTTGTCGTGAAATACGAATAATATATATGCAAGAGTAGAAACACACCTTCAACCACCAACCAACCATATATACGGATACATTGCAGGAGTCAGCTTTTGGAATGTATCCGTATTTTATTATTCTTTTACGAATGAAGTAGAATAATTATCTTCTCCGTTAGTGAGTAATAACTGATACCATCCTTTTGACAGTAAACTTATGTCAATTTTATTTCCAGGCAATGCAGTCGAAACAGGCATCATCTCACCGAGCACATTATATACTGAAACTTTCCAATCCGTTGCACCTTGTTTTGGTATATCCAGCGTAATTTCGTTGGTACAAGGATTCGGGAATACATTCATTTGCTGTACTTTATTTATCCTTATACCCGTAGGTGTAAAATTCAGCGCACGTGAAGTATTCCAGCTGTGATAACCACTACTACAAAGAGATGCTGCATTCCATTTTAGCTGTCGTAAGGGATTAATTTTTACGCCAATTGTTGTATTGGTAGTTTCATAAAATGTGACTCTGCTGCTATCATCTGCTATACCTATTTTATAATTACCTACGCCTGCAACTGCATCCCAATTGAGTTGAAAGGAATCTGCTGCGACAGATGTTGCGCGTAAATTTTGTGGTGCATCACATCTTACTGCTTGCGGAATTTCTTTGGTTTTGAAAAAATTCCAGGCTTCGTTATTCATCGAAATATCCAAGGTGGTTTTACCCAACACATCAAAGAAAATATTAGAGGCTCCAGGCCATACATGTCCACCGTTAATGACTTTATAAAACACCTGCTGTACTTGCTGTCCGCAATTCTGATAAGTATAACGCACCACTTTCGTTCCGTCTACTCTCAGATCCGGAAGTGTATCTATTAGCGGTGCCACGTCGCAAGTATTTTTAATCTGCCAGAAATGTTTAATGGAATCAATGCCCGGGAAATTACCGGCTATTCCGGTATAAGAAGTAATCGGATCGGATAAACCGTTAAAGGCTGCAATATTTATTGGTCTTGCAGGTACGCAGGAATTGAGATTATCATTGACCATACTGGCCACATTCGGGGCAATGGCCGCAACGCGATTTGTGGCATCGCAGGCTAATTTATAACTCATGAAACCACCGGCCGAATACCCCATGGAATATACTTTTTTTAAATCCGCATTATATAAAACGGCTGCTCTGTCCATCCAGTCGCCTAAAAAACCAACATCATCAACAGTAGATGAGACAAAAAAGAAAGTACCGGAATTCCAGCGAAGGTCCACTCCTTCCGGATAGATAACGATGCATCTAACAGAATCGGCAGTTTTGTGAAATTGTGTATAGTCAAACTGAAATCGGGCATTCGTCAGGAATCCGTGCATGTTGATTACAACCGGTAAATTTTCAGACGGGTTAAAATTCCTTGGGAGATATACGATGGCATTTCTCGGTCGGTTTTGCCAGCGTGTCTGGAAATTTATTTGTGCATATGAGGTCTGAAGTGCGAAAAGGAAGAGTGTCAGGATAAAAATAGGTTGCTTCATAGTGTGAAGTTTCCTTAAAGTTACTTAATTCAATTATTATAATAAAACAGATTCCTAATTTAAAACAAAAAAAGCCGAAGAGAAACAAAACTCTTCAGCATTTTTATATCAGTAATTTTTAATTATTTATTTAGTCCTGCATTATTAATATATGGCTCTACCTGCATATCATGTCCGATCAGGTTTTTGAATGCCTTGTTTAAATCAACACTGTTGCCGACAGAAAGAATATACTTTTTGAACAGCTCGCAATTGGTCATAGTCATACCGCCGTTTGCTTTCATCCAGTCGTATACATTATAATCCAGTGTCTTGCTCCAGGTATAGGCGTAATAACCGGCTGAATAACCACCGCTCCAAATGTGCGCGAAATATGGAGTATGGTAACGGGGCGGTACTTCATTAAGGAATAAGCCGTATTGTTTTAAGGCTGCTGTTTCAAAATCCAGTACAGGTTTAAAATCTGCTTCATTTTGTACGCTATGCCACAGCAAATCTAGCGTTGCTGCAGCTAAATTTTCTGTCACGTCATATCCTTTATTAAATGTTTCTGCTTTTATAATCTTGTCCACAAGCGCCTGTGGAATTGGTTCTTTTGTTTTGTTATGTATCGCATAATTCTTCAGAACTGCCGGATCTAATGCAGCATGTTCATTGATTTGAGACGGAAATTCTACATAATCATTTGGAACGGCTGTTCCTGAAATACTGGCATATTTCTGACTGGCAAACAACCCGTGTAAGGTATGTCCAAATTCATGAAACATAGTTGTTACATCTTTAAAATTGATCAGAGAAGGATTGCCATCTACCGGCTTCGCAAAATTATATACGTTGTAAATAACCGGTTTTTGTTTTAATAAATATGATTGCTGAACAAAATTATCCATCCATGCACCGCCTTCTTTATTATCTCTGGTGTAAAAGTCAAGATAATAGATTGCTATGGACTGGCCATTTTTATTAAATACTTCATAGGCTACCACATCCGGATGATATACCGGTAAATCTTTACGGACTTTAAATGTTAACCCGTACATTTTTTTTGCCGCATAGAATACTCCTTTCTCCAGAACTGTTTTCACTTCAAAATATGGTTTTATCTCATCGGCATTCAGGTCATACTTTTCTTTTCTTACCTGCTCTGCATAGAAATTCCAGTCCCATGGTTCTAACTTAAAACCACCGTTTTGCTTATCAATCAAATCCTGAATATCCTTTGCTTCTTTTTTTGCCTTTTCAACAGCTGGACCTGCAATCATATTCAGCAATTCCATAGCACGCTCAGGAGTCTTAGCCATTTGGTCCTGTAGTTTCCACTCAGCATAGCTTTTTTTACCCATTAACTGAGCTTTCTGTAAACGCAGTTTTACAATTTTTTCAATTATAGCACGTGTATCGCCGCTGTCATTTTTTTCAGCTCGTACCCAGGATGCTTTGAATAATTTTTCTCTGGTTGTTCTTACTTTCAGGTTTTGAAGCAAAGGCTGCTGAGTTGTATTTAATAAACTCAACATGTATTTACCGTCGTAGCCTGCCTCCGTTGCTTTAGCCTTTGCAGCAGCGATATCAGCATCATTTAGGCCATCCAGTTCCTGTAAATTATCAATCAATAATGCTCCGTTCTTGCGTGCTTTCAGCAAGGTATTACTGAACTGAGTGCTCAGGCTGGCCAGTTGCTGGTTGATATCTTTCATTTTTTCTTTATCAGTGTCTGATAAGCTGGCACCAGCCAATTCAAAGTAGCTTAAATACACCTCTTTTAATTTTTTATCTTCTCCTTTTAATAAAGAAAGATTTAAAGCCTTAATACGTTTGTAAATTTTAGAATTAAGATAAATCTTATCATTATGCGCAGCAAATTTAGGAGCATATTCTTCTTCAACGGCCTGCAGGGTTGGATTTGAATTAGCACTTGTAATTTTAAAAAAGATGCTTGCTGCCCGTGTTAAATCCTGTCCGCTTAATTCCAGAGCCAGCACTGTATTCTGAAAAGTAGGTTTGGCAGGATTATTTGCAATCTTCTCAATTTCTGCATCGTGTTCTTTAAAGGCATAATCAAAGGCAGGTTTAAAATCTGTGTCTTTAATTAAATCAAAACGAGGAGCCTGATATTGTAAGGTGCTTTTCCTTAATAAAGGATTCGTTTGTTTAATTGATTTTGTTTGTGCGAAAAGCATGCAAGTAGTTGCAATAGCCACAACAGTCAGTGTAGCATTTTTATTTAATAAATACATCATTGGTTCAAATTTGCGGCGTAAATGTATGACTTTTAGAGGGGAAATTGTATACTTTGAATAAAAAGAACAGTATGCTTTAGTTATTATATTTAGAATTTAAGTATCTTAACAATCATAAAAAATAATTCTAAAGCTAAATATTTAGTATAAAAATCAGAAAAAAACCAATGAAGTTAAAAAAAATACTCCTTACATTATTTGCGGTCTTTCTTGTTTACACAACCTGTAGCAATCTAATTGTGATAAACAATAGCGGAACAAACATCTCCAATCTCAAAGCGGTGCTATTTGGAATTTATTTTACATTCTGTGCAACGGGGATATTTGCTTTTACCGGATTCGTATTCCCAACTTATAAATTGCTTCCTGAGCAGTATTATAAAATAAGCAATCTTGCATTGCTAAAAAAAATATATGCTTTTCTTGGAGTTCATTATTTTTCAAAAGCAGTAGTCGCTATTTTTTATAACAAAAAGAAAATTAAAGCAACCTATTTTAATGGAAAACCTGATGGAATTAATGCATTCATTGCACAAACCAAACAAGATGAATTTGGACATATTGTGCCATTTGTATTTATTTCTTGCTATTGTGTTTACTTACTATTCGTTAGTAGCTATGTGTTAGTATTGTCTATTTGTATATCTAATATAGTACTCAATTTATACCCTGTTATAATGCAGCGCCATCACAGAACGTATAAACCTAAAAATTAAGCAAATTCCGGATTATCTTTCTTCAAAGGCATCATGCTCATTGCTCTTTCGGAAATGGCGGTAATACTTAAACTTGGGTTTACGCCGGGGTTGGCGGAAATCATGCTGCCATCGCAGACCATCATATTTTTATAGTTGAAGACTTTATTGTCTTTGTCAATCACGCCTTCACTTGCATCTTTGCCCATACAGGCGCCACCCAAAATATGTGCAGTGGTAGGAATACCGAACAGGGTTTCTGTATTCATTACCATGGCTTTGCCGTTGATGATGGTTTCCATTTCATGCGCCAGTTCCTGTGCTTTCGGGTTGAAAGCAGTGGGTGCCGGACCAGATTCTAAAGTGGTTTTCATTCTACCAAACATACCTCGTTTAAAACTCAGGGTAGAATCTATACTTTCCATGTACAGCATGATCTGCGTTTTCTTACTCCAGTCATCTACAAAGAACACTTTGAAATTATTAATCGGATGCATCACAAAATCTTTTACCATCCTGAAAAATCGAACTGCAATATTTTTTCCATTCACCATGGGCGCCATCAGCAAGCGCCAGAAACCTGCGCCTTCTGAATATTTCACCGGCTCCAGATGCGTGTGGTCATCAATATTTATGATAGAACCAATGGCAATACCTTCAGAAAAAGAAACATCTTTATCATACGTGGTTACGCCAATCAAACTTTCAGAATTGGTACGGATACCACCTCCAACTTTATCGGATAAATTAGGCAAAGACGATTGTTTCATTTTCAGCAGTAAATCTACCGTTCCTAAAACGCCTCCTGCAAAAATGACCCCTTTCGCTTTCACGCTTCCCTTCTTCGGAAAATAGGACAATGAATCTTTGTACTTTATTTCGTAACCATCATTTCCATCGGCACTTAAAGGCAGCACATCATACACTTCTTTTTCCGCGATGATTTCTGTACCGAGCTGTTGCGCCAGGTGCAGATAATTTTTATCTAATGTATTTTTAGAATCAAAACGGCAGCCTAACATACAGCCGCCACATAAATTGCAACCTGTTCTGTCAGGACCTTTTCCATCAAAGTACGGATCTGTAACTGTAACGCCGGGTTTACCGAAATACACGGCTACATTTGTTTTGTCGAACTTTTCAGGGCAACCTATATTTGCTGCCAGTTGCTGCATCGCTTTATCATTACGGCTCATGTAAGGATGGCGCTCAGCTCCTAACATTTTTAAGGCTGTGGCATAAAATGGTTTCAAATCCTCTTCCCAGTTTTCGAGTCCGTTCCAGTTGCCTGAATTGTAAAATTCTGTTTTTGGAATCGGCAATGTATTGGCGTATACGAGTGAGCCTCCGCCAACGCCAACACCACTTACAATGGCTACATGACGATAATAGGTAAGTTTAAAAAGCCCCTGCATTTTTAATGCCGGCAACCAGAAGAATTTGCGCAGATTCCAGTTAGTTTCGGGAAAGTCTTTGGCCTGCAGCCATTTTCCTTTTTCAATTACCAGTACTTTGTATCCTTTTTCGGATAAGCGCAATGCAGAAACGGAACCTCCGAAACCGCTGCCAATAATTACATAATCGTAGTCGTATGTTTGAGTTGCCATTTGTATACTTTCAAATGACAATTTACGGATTACGAATGAATAATCAGATAAAAGAAAGATAAGAAGCAAAAAAAGATTTTTTAATTGACTAAAGTTTGGTAAACTTTTCCCAGCTTTTCTTAGACAATTGATAGGTCAGATATTCTATATAATAACTGCCTTTGGCGGCGTCTTCTATATCATTAAAATAAGATTCGTGCTGCAAGATATGATGGATATTACGGGCTATATTTTTTCCAAAATTCGATTCACCGATTAATGTATCATGGCTGTTAATAATCAAACCATCACAAGCGCCAAGAATGGCACTCATGGCAGCGGTAGTATTTCGCAGTATATTACTGTATTCATCAGCTGCACTAAAGTTTTTAGAATTTGTTTCGCTTTGTATAAAAATATGATACGGCTGCTGTTTCAATTCACATACTTGTTTCCACAACCATCGAAATGCACGGAGTTTGGCTATTTCAAAAAAATAATTCTGCGTACAGTAAAAATGAAAACGAAGATTTGAGTTACTTTGCTGGATTCCTTTTTTCAAAGCAGTAGCTAATTCGTCAGAGATGGAATCTCCTTGTTCTGTATATATAGTTGGCGGACAGCTATCGTTTACTACTATTTCCAGAATAACTTTATCTTCTTCGGTATAATCTTCAAAAGTAACCAGTGCAATATCTATCAGAATATCCTGAACCAAAAATTCAATCTGTTCTTTACTAAATGATTTATTTTGCAAATTAAACGTTATTGCGGTTGCACCATTTTGAAGGGCATGCAGTGCCGCTTTGTTGGCGCTTGTGATATCATCCACCAATACTCTTTCCATAATCTGCCAGCTGCTTGTTTGTTTCAAAGGAACCTGTAACTGGTATTTTTCATTATCTTCTTTTGTATAAAAAGGAAGCACCTCAATCTCTTCTTTTGTGTGCCAGATTAATTTATCAAATGATTCTCCTTTTAAATCTTTTATGATTTTATTTTTCCATTCTTCTGCAGAAACAGAAGGGAATTGCTGAAATATGCTTTCGTAAGAATCTAATGACATGCTGTAAAGATAGTAAACCCTGAAGGTTTTTTTAATCTTCAGAATTTAATCTTTTTTAATCTACACTTAAAATCTTTATTTCTACGCGCTGATTGAGTGAATTGCCGGGTGCATCCGGTTTCAGTAATTGTGTTTTACCATAACCTTTATAACTTAAACGATTTGCTGCAATACCTTTGCTTATTAAATAATCTACACAAGTCTTAGCCCGGCTCGTAGATAATTTCTGGCAATAATAATCATCGCACAAACCATTGGTATGTCCACCGATTTCCACTTTCAGTGTTTTATTTCTGGCTAAAAACAATACCACTTTATCCAGTTCGGGATACGATGGAATTTGTAAAAATGATGCATCTGCCACAAAATATATGTTGTTGACCTGCGCCACAGCACCTACCTGTAAAGGCACATTGAACAAGTCGTAATTTTGCTGCAATTGTGCACTGCTGGCAGACTTTTGCTGCACTTTGCTTAGAGAATCTATGGAACGTTTTAAAGCCAGCACATCTCGTTCCTGCTGTTTTTTCAAGAGGTCTAATTTTGCTTTATCCTGCTCCATCTTTAATTTCTCGGCTGCCAGTTTATCGCGTTCTTCCTGCATCTGCGCGAGTAAATCATCCATCTTTTTTTTCTCTGCTTCCAATTTATCTTTTTCTCCGGCGAGTTGTGAATTTTGTGCCGTCAGTTTATCTTTTTCATCGTTAAACTTTGTGCGCTGATCTTTCAAATCCGCAATATCTTTTTCCAGAGATTGTTTGCTTGTTCCCATTTTATCCAACGTCTCTGTCATCTTTTGTTCGGCTGCTTTTTGTGCCTGTTGAATCGAATCCAGTTTTGCCTTTTCCTGCACAATAGCAGCATTGGAATATGGCATATCAGGGACTGAAACAGGAATTGTTGTCTCAGCAACAGGAGGAATAGTTTCTGTAACCGTTTTTTCAGGTATTGGAACAATCTCCGTTTTCGGTGTTTCATTTTTAGGCTCATATATCACCACAGCTGGTGCCGACTGCACTTCAGGTGCAGCAAGTGTAGGCTGTGCTGCAGTTTCTGCCGGCACAGACGAAGCAGGAAGCTTTGTATCTGTGGTAGATTTAGGGGCATTCAATAACGCCATTTCTTCTTTTAATTTTCTCAGCTTCTCTTCATATTTAGAAATAATAGGATTAGTCGTCTGTGTTACCTGTTTCGAATCTGTACTTGCAGGAACTGTTGGTGTAATGACCGGCGTAACCTGCGTTTGCTGAACTTCCTGTGCAGGCTGTTCTTTAACGACCGGCTTAGTGCTTGCTGCTAAAGGAGCATTTTTTTGCTGCTGTTTTAAGGCATCCAGTTTTTTCTGATAATCATCGTAATCCTGAGAAGCTTTATCCTCCTGTTTTTCTTTTAAGGGTTGTGCCTCATATGGTTTTGGTTTGTAAGGATCGGCGTATAATTTATTACTTTGTCCTACTTCGCGTTGCTGCTGTTTTAAAGCTTCTAATTTTTGTTGCAAATCATCCGTTTTTGAGTTGGAAGTTGGCAATACAGCCTGCGGATTAGGATATTGTTCTCTAACGCTTATTGTTTCCGTAGGTTTTGTATACGTATTTGAATTTGTTTGTGGATTTAATTTTGCCTGTGCCTGTTGTTTTTTCAGATCATCCAGTTTTTGCTGGAGATCATCTGTTTGAGGATTGGATGTTTTTAACGGTGCATTATATGCCACTGGTGGCGCTGCTGGTGTAGTTTCAATCGTGTTTGGATCTACTTCATTGGTAACGATATTTAGATTAGAAACAGGCTGCGTGGCAGGCGAAGCAGTGGCTACCGGTGTCACAGGCATGGTTCTTTTCGACAAGGTATTTAACCCATCTGTATTCGGGTTGACAGTAGGGTTGTTTTTTTGCTGTTCTCGGGATGCCAGTTCTTCGGGAGTTAATACTCTCTGGGCAGGTTTTGGTGTTTCCACCGGCTTTATGGTATTGGTAGTTGCAGGTTTTGGTCGCTGTTCTTCCGGTGACTGATAAGGCTGTATCGTATTCAGTACTTCTTTTTTTACTTCTGGACGAGGCGTTACGGGTGTTGTTATCGTTACGGGTGTTGTTTTGATGACTGCAGGTGCCGCTGCCGGGGATGGCTGAACGCTTGTAGCTGCCGGTGTTACCGGTTTAACCGGTGCTATAACCAGTGCCTGTTGTTTTTTCAGGTCATCCAGTTTTTTTTGCAACTCATCTGTTTGCGGATTAGTAACTGGCGCTGGTGCAGACTTTGGAGTGTTAATCACTGGCTGCGTCGTTTTTACAGGTGAAGTAAGAGTTGCAACAGGTGTTGTTTTGTTTGTAACCGGTGTAGTTGTGGTACCTTTTTTTAAAGGCGCGCTTGCTACAAACTTTTTAATATCTACATATTCCGGACGTGCTTCTTTAGGTAATTTTATTCTGTACAAATCATTTTTGCCAAAATAAGTAACACCACTGGAGAAATAGGCATAATCACCGGAAGCAGGAATGGTATAATAAATATCCATTTCATCGGTGTTGATTTTGTCACCTAAATTCAAGGGCTTACTCCAGTTGGTCCAGGTATCATCCAGGCGTTTACTCATGTACATATCATAACTTCCGAAACCCGGATGTCCGGAAGAAGAGAAATATAAAGTCTTACCATCAGCGGCTAAAAAAACACTACCCTCTGCTCCTACTGTATTTATCACCGGTCCTAGATTTTTAGGCTCTGACCAATCGCCATCACTGTATTTTTGTGATACGTACAAATCCAGATCACCGTAAGAATCGTCCATTTGAACAGACATCAACACGATGTTCTCATCCAGATTCATGTGATAATGGGCGAATTCATTTTTATTATACAGATTCGGAATACTCAATGGTTTGGGTTTACTCCAGTCACCGTCTTTTTGTTTGGCAGAAACAGACAAACCAGCGTAGTTATAGGTATTTTTGATATACTTATTGGCTACGTATAATCTGTTGTTATCACGGCTTATAAAGCACACAAAATTATTATCATACGTATTTAATGGCGGTCCTATATTTT
>JADLAJ010000211.1 GCA_020848255.1 Chitinophagales bacterium | reverse complement strand
AACCTGTCTGCTCCAGTCATAGCAAAACCCGATTTTTTGTAATTGTTTGATGTATGTTTCGATATTATCTTTAGTGGTTTTTTCGGGATGCTGACCAGTTTGAATAGCGTATTGTTCTGCCGGCAACCCAAAGGCATCAAAACCCATCGGATGCAACACATTGAAACCTTTCATGCGTTTGTAGCGTGCATAAATATCGGAGAAAATATAACCCAGCGGATGCCCGACATGCAAACCTGCACCACTCGGGTAAGGGAACATATCCAGTACATAATATTTTGGTTTGGAGGTATCATTGTTTACTTTGTAAACGTTTTTATCTTTCCACTTATCCTGTGCAGCTTTTTCTATTTGCGAAAAATTGTATTCCATATCTTATTAATTGTCGCAAAAGTACGGAATACATTATACATCTTAAAATCAGACAGTTTATGATTGTGTTAGAAGTTTTCTACATTAAACCACTAAGACACTAACAACACAAAGTTTTTAATTTATATTTGAAGAAATAGTTATGGAGAAGAAAACCGTATATGATATTTCGTTTGTACTGTTGTTGACAAGCATTTGTCATATCCTCTTTTCTAAATATGGTTTTAATCCCACAGATGAAGGCTTTGTGTTATCGGCTACCAACCGGGTATTGCACGGACAAATTCCGCATGTTGATTTTTCATCGGTGCGACCGTTGGGCTATGCCTATCTGCACATTCCGGAATTGCTGATTTCAAAAACACATTTTTTTCTGGTGTCAAGATTTGTTTTCTGGCTGGAACAAGTGCTGATTGCTTTTTTATGGATTCGTTTTTTAATCAATTACTCTAAACAGGAAATTTCGACATTCAATAAGTATTCACTTGTTATCATTTGCTTTGTATTTAACGTGCATTATTTTCCGGCATCTGTTTTACATACGATTGATGGTTTATTGATGTGCATGATTGGATTAAACATTATTTCCACACAAAAAAAATGGAATTTTACCGGTTTCATCTTTATCGGATTTGCTGCATTATGTAAACAAAATTACTTAGTGGTGCTGCCAATCTTTTTATTCATATTTGGAAGAAAAAAGGTTCTTCTGAATTTCACTGCAGGATTACTTCCAGTCATAATTTATGTTGTGTTTATTTCCTTTTATGGCGGATGGAATGATTTACTAACGCAACTCAGCGGGCATAATGAATTAATAAAAGTGGGTGTGTACTCTTATACAAAAAGTCGATTGTTTTTTGCAGGAATCATTGCTTCTTTTATTGTTTTACTATCCAGATATACAATTATAAAACACCTGCTATTCTTTACTTTGCTATTAATATGTTTTTATGCAATGTACACTTACAGATATCACGAAAGATATAGCTTTCTGATTCTTGGCTCTAGCATCGGTGCACTAATGGTTACTTTAATTAAAAGTGAATTTAAATTTTGTGTAGTCTTTACTGTCGGAATCACCTTAGGATGGTGTGTTTCCATCTCTGTTGGTTATAATTCACCTGCATTATTTATGGGCGCAAGTTTAACCAGTTTCTATTTTTATTTAAACAATTCATCTGCTGCAAAACCATTCTTGAAAGTTAGCTATTTATTGTTTATTCTGACTCCTTCTTTGGTGCTTTTCTGCTACATTAGGTATCATTTTATTTACAGAGAAACCCCTAAAAGTACGCTAACTTATTCTTTGAATAAGTTAGTTGAAGGTGCTAGCGGAATTTATACAAACAAAAACACTTTTTTAGTATTACAGGAATTAGATTCATTAAAAAAATCAATACCAGGTGTAATTGTTATTCCTGATTTCACATCTTGTAATATTTTGCATTCTCATGAATCAAAAATACTAACAGAATGGCCAAATAAAACTGAAATTCCAAATCAAAAAATTCTTGATTTGATTATCCGTCCCTTTACTAATGATACGACATCTCTTATCTTAATTCCAAAATACAACACTTCTGTGCTTTGTATAAAATTTGAAAAAACATCACCTGAAAAAGTGAGTGACTTTTTATTATTAAGCTACATGTTCAACCATTATAAAAAATTTCAAGAGTATAGTTATTTTGAACTTTACAGGAAACAAAAATAACTACCATTAAAAAATAAAATATAATATTAGTCGTTCCAACGATAGCTTTCATTTTCCAAGCCACACAAATCAATCACTCTATCGATTACCGTTGCAGCTAATGCTTCAAAGGTTTGCGGCCTGCTGTAAAAGCTGGGCGTTGCCGGACAAATAATACCACCGGCTTCTGTAACTGTTTTCATATTATTGATATGAATGAGGTTATACGGAGTATCTCGCACCACTAAAATTAATTTGCGTCTTTCTTTTAAAATAACATCTGCGGCACGAGTTGTTAAGTCATTGGAAATACCTCCGGCAATCCGCCCTAAGGTTCCCATGGAGCAGGGACAAATAATCATCGTATCATATTTGGCAGACCCGGACGCAAAAGGTGCCATAAAATCATTTTTGTCGTAAAAATCGAATGGATAGTCTTTGTACAGCTCATTCCCAAGCTCATATTTCCACACTTCTTTCGCATTATCAGACAGCACCACTCCCACTTTTGCAACTTGTTGTTTAATATGTAATAACTTATCAAACAACACCTTAGCATATACTGCACCACTGGCACCCGAAACCGAAACAATTATTTTTCTTTCCACTTATTATTGATTAAATTTACAAAATTGTCAGATTGGTACTAAATTTGTAATAGTTAGGTAAAATAACAAAATAGAAATGAAAAAGTTAAAATTTAAATGGTTGTTGTTGTTTATTCTGTTTGTGTGTACGTTTACACAAGCAAGCGCGAAAATCGAAAAAAATAGCGCCGACAGCGATATAAAATGGACAACAATAGATCAGTCATTAGCCAACACTAAAAGTGCAGGCAAAAAATTCATTCTGGTTGAATTATACACTGACTGGTGTGGATGGTGCAAAAAAATGGATGAAAATACCTTTCAGGATGCCGGCGTTGTTTCCGTGATAAATGAAGGTTTTACAGCAGTAAAATTCAATGCAGAAACGACAAGTCCTGTTACCTACAACGGTAAGACATATAGCTTTACAAAAACAGGAGCACGTGGTGCCAATCAGCTGGCCTTAGACTTAGGCAGCGTGGGCGGAAAATTAGGATATCCTACTTTAATTATTCTGGATGAAAATGGAAATAAATTACAGGCATTTCCTGGATTCAAAGACGTAGAAACGCTGAATATGATTTTAAAATTCTACAAAAGCGGCAGCTACAAAACTATGGATTTTCAACAATTTCAATCAGGTCAATAAAATAAAAAGTGAATTTCAGCATGAACATATTAAAAAATAGTTTGTCAGTATTATTCGTAATACTGGCATTTTCTTCTTTTGCTGGTGGCCCAAAAACAACGGTAACAGAAACAAAAAATTCAGCAACTAATTCCGGTGAAAAGAAGATCAAATGGCTAAGCTGGGAAGAAATGGTAAAACTCAACGCAAAAAATCCAAAAAATATTTTTATTGACTTTTATACTTCCTGGTGCGGATGGTGTAAGGTGATGGATAAAAATACCTTTGAAGATCCAACTGTAGCCGAATTAATGTCTACATATTTTTACTGTGTAAAATTTGATGCTGAAAGAAAAGACACCATTAATTTCCTAAATAAAGACTGGGTATTTATACCTGGCGGCAGAAACGGTTATCATGAACTCGCAGCCTATTTTATGCAAAATCAGCTTTCCTACCCTACATTTTGTGTTTTAACACCTGATTTTAAATTAATCACTCCGCTTAAGGGATATATTACAGTTCCACAGTTTGAACCGGTTGTCAGTTATCTGGGTCAGGATTTCTGGATGCCGTCCAAAAATCAGGATTTAGAAACTTATAAACAAAACTATAAGAGTCCGCGAACTACACCGTGGGTTGCGCCTCAATAAAACATTGTATAATAACTAATTGATAAAAAGTAAAATCCCGCATATGCGGGATTTCTATTTAAGTTTATTAAATGAAAAACAATACTGCATTCTCACTGTTTTTATTTCTGAATCTGACTTGTATCTTATTACAGCAAATACAGGCAGCTCCACCTGCCATCATATTAGACAAACCTTTGAACACCAACAATTCTCTGCTCTGGCAAATTTCCGGAAATGGTTTATCTAAACCATCCTACCTGTACGGAACCATACATATGATTTCGCAGGACGATTTTTTTATCGGTAAAAACGTATCCAAAAAAATACAGAAAAGCGAAGAGCTGATAATGGAACTGGATTTAAACAACATCGATGTAGCAGCCGTTACAAAATCAAGTGTTTTAGACAGTGAGAAAACCATTAAAAACTACATGAATGACACAGACTATAACACGCTGAAAACATTTATGGAAGATTCTATCGGCATCAAAAAACAAACATTTGAGCTATTTTACTCCAGGCTGAAACCATTTTATCTGGAACAGTTGATTTTCTTTAAGTATTTAGGACAGGAAAAAGAATCCTATGAGGAGAATTTCAAAAAGATAGCAGAAAAGAAAAATATTCCGCAATCCGGTCTGGAGACATTTGAAGAACAATTGCTTTTTCTAGAAGATATTCCTTTAGAAGTTCAGTTGAAAAGCATGATTAAAACCATCAAGGAATACTCATCCGAAACACAAAAACTGGATAATCTTATTGAGGATTATAAAACACAAAATTTAACGGCATTGACCCAATCTTTTTCAGAGGATGAAGATCCTGTTTGGCAGGAAAAACTGCTGGATAAAAGAAACAATAGCTGGATTCCAAAATTGAAAACAAAAATGCAATCAAAAGCCTGTTTTATTGCCGTTGGTGCCGGTCATCTCGGCGGTGAAAACGGACTTATCAACTTACTCAAAAAACAAGGCTATACCGTTGAGCCTGTTTCCATTAATTGATAGATAAAAAATAATTGACAATTAACAATGAACGATTAACAATTAATAGTTGTAAAATAACTATTTTGTACTTTTGTGATATGTCATGCTGAACTTGTTTCAGCATCTTTTATAATAATAAGATGCAAGAATTACCAAAGAATTTAGATCACTCAGAGATTGAAGCCAGGTGGTACAAACACTGGCTGGAAAAGAAATATTTCAAATCCGTTCCTGATGAACGTGAGCCCTATACCATTGTCATCCCGCCGCCAAATGTAACAGGTGTATTACACATGGGACACATGCTCAACAATACGATTCAGGATGTGCTGATACGCAAGGCTCGAATGCAGGGTAAGAATGCCTGCTGGGTGCCGGGTACCGACCACGCCTCTATCGCTACGGAAGCGAAAGTGGTAAATTTACTGAAAGAACAAGGCATCAATAAAAAAGATATCACCCGTGAAAAATTTCTGGAACACGCCTGGGAATGGAAAGAAAAATATGGTGGCATCATCCTGAAACAACTGGAAAAACTAGGTGCTTCCTGCGACTGGGACCGAACGTGTTTCACGATGGATGAAGATTTGAGTGAAGCGGTCATCGACGTATTTATTGACTTACACAAAAAAGGAAAAATCTACCGAGGTGTGCGCATGGTCAACTGGGATCCAAAAGGCTTAACGGCCGTTTCCGATGAAGAGGTGATTCACAAAGAAGTCAACTCTAAATTGTTTTATGTAAAATATAAAATTAAAGGAACTGGATCTACTGAATATGATGTAAATATACCTAAGAGCAGCAGTGAGGTAGATGATCTTTTGAGTACTTTGAAAACTCAAAAAACAGTAAATGAAGAATATATTACTATTGCTACAACTCGACCAGAAACAATTTTAGGTGATACAGCTATTTGTGTGCACCCTGATGATGAGCGGTATAAACACTTGAAAGGAAAGTTTGCCATTGTACCGCTTATCGACCGTGTCGTACCAATTATTTTTGATGAGTATATTGACATTGAATTTGGTACGGGAGCATTGAAAGTGACGCCGGCACACGATATCAACGACTATAATCTGGGTATCAAACATAATCTGGAAGTGATTGACACACTGAATCCCGATGGCACCTTAAGCGAGAAAGCGCAGTTATATGTAGGCGAAGACCGATTTGCCGTACGTAAAAAAATTGCTGTTGATTTAGAAGAAAAAGGACATCTAGTAAAGATTGAAGAAATCAAAAATAAAGTCGGCTATTCTGAAAGAACGGATGCCGTTATCGAACCAAAACTTTCCATGCAATGGTTTTTAAAAATGGACGAATTATCCAAACCCGCGCTGGAGAATGTAATGAACGATAACATAAAACTGATTCCGGATAAATTCAAGAATACCTACAAACACTGGATGGAGAATGTACACGACTGGTGTATTTCACGGCAGTTGTGGTGGGGACACCGTATTCCCGTTTGGTATAATTCTAAAGGTCATTGGGTAACTGCAAAAAACAAAGCAGATGCTTTAATACAATTTAAATATTTAGCAGATAATGTTGAAAAAGTAATTATACGAGAAGAGCTATCAGATGAAGCTCGTGTGACGTACTCAGAAAATGAAATTTATCAAGATCCTGACGTGCTCGATACCTGGTTCTCTTCCTGGTTATGGCCTATTTCCGTTTTCGATGGATTTAAAAACCCGGATGGTGCGGATATCAACTATTATTATCCGACTAATGACTTAGTTACGGCACCGGAAATTTTATTTTTCTGGGTGGCAAGAATGATTATTGCCGGTTATGAATACCGCAAGGAGAAACCATTCTCAAACGTATATCTGACAGGTATTGTGCGAGATAAACAAGGCCGTAAGATGTCGAAATCACTGGGTAACTCACCCGACCCTCTTGACTTGATTGATAAATATTCTGCAGATGGTGTGCGCACGGGTATGCTTTTCTGCTCTCCTGCCGGTAATGATTTACCATTTGATGAAAAACTATGCGAGCAAGGCAGAAACTTTACAAATAAAATATGGAATGCACTGCGTTTGGTGAAAGGCTGGGAAATCGAAGAAAAAAACAACAATATCAATCAGGATGTTTTTGTTTGGTTTGAAAACAAGCTGGAATTACTGAAAGAGAATCTGGAAAAATCGTATGCTTCTTATCGTTTATCTGAGGCACTGATTGATTTGTATAAATTCACTTGGGATGATTTTTGCTCCTGGTATCTGGAATTTGTAAAACCACCATATGGCGAAAAAATTGATGCTGTTTCCTATCAGAAAACGGTTGGATATTTTGAGGAACTGATGAAATTGCTGCATCCGTTTATGCCTTTTATTTCCGAAGAAATCTACCACCGATTGAACGAAGAACGAACGGATGACATTTGCGTTGCCGCTTATCCTGCCATACGTGCTTACGATGCAAAAATCATTCAGGAAGGAGAAAAACTGAAAGAAGTGATTTCTGCCATTCGCGATGTTCGTAATAAAAACGGACTTTCTCCAAAAATCACCCTGACAGTTTCCGTACAGGCAGCAGACAAAAGTCTATATAACAAATTTGGCGTGTTAATTGAAAAAATAGCCAATATCCATCCGATGCAGTTTACAGAAACCGAAGTAGCAAATACGGTTTCACAGCTTATTCAAACAGATAAACTCTTCATTGAAACCGGTGTTCAGATTGACACGGAAAGTGAGAAGAAAAAAATTCAGGATGAAATTGAATATTACAAAGGTTTCATTGCATCTGTAGAGAAAAAACTCAGCAATGAGAAATTTGTCGCCAATGCAAAACCTGAAATTATCGAAAACGAACGTAAGAAAATGGCGGACGGGCAATCCAAATTACAATCACTGGAAGAAAGTTTGAGTAAATTATAACCGAAAAAAAAGGCTACAATGAAAATAATAATTCTCATAAGTACTGTAATAGGCATTCTTTCTATAAACAGTTCTTTTGCACAAGAAATCAAAACCAATAAAAAAACTAAAAAATTCGATTATTCTGTAAGGCCTGTAGATAGAGAAGTAATATCGGATGTTGTAATCAGAGATTTAGATGGCAATATCATTTCAGATAACAGAAAGATAGCAGTTGCAGATACGAGCTCAAGAATTGCGGATATACAAAACAAGCCTGTCATTGATGCTGAAGCAACATTTGAGCAAGAAACACCAAAAGAACCGGAAATATTTGACAGAGCGGAGGTCATGCCGCAATTCCCGGGTGGTGTCGTGGCTATGATGAAATATTTGAAAGATAATTTAAAATACCCCTCAATTGCCAAGGAAAATGGTCTGGAAGGAAAAGTTATTGTCAAATTTTATATTGATACTGACGGCTCTGTTAAAGAACCGATGATTTTGAAAGATGGTGTTGGCGGCGGAGCGGGTGAAGAGGCATTAAGGTTGGTAAACAATATGCCGAAATGGTCGCCTGCCACTCAAAGAGGAAAACCGGTGAAAGCATTTTATACAATACCTGTAATGTTTAGACTTGATTATTAAATTCATTATCATTTTAATTGATTGCTAATAACTTATAAAATATCATGAAGAAACTTCTGTCACAAATCATGCTGATATTCCTGATGTATTTCAATGCATCTGCTCAGAATTCAGATATCAAACGTTACCATGATAAATTTGAACTTGCAAAAGATATATTAAACGCCATACAAAAAAAGGATATACATAAAACAGAAGCAATTGCTCATTCATTAACGATGCCTTACCATCATTATATAAAAAATATACTTCCTACTTATAAAGAAGATAGCAATGCAGTCGACTTTCCTGATAATGAGATTTATCCAACATCTTTATACATCACGGATTCATCAATTTACAATCAATACGCATCTCATTTTTACTACGGAAATCTGCTGCAATCCTTTTTAAATGAACAAGACAACAATACAGCTTACGGTTCAAACGTTTACCTGGTATTTGATAAAGAAGATAATATAATAAACAACGACGTTCATTCCAATTATATTGCTTTGTTATTTGACAATAAAGATTTCGTAAAAGTTATTAATCTGGAAGCACTGACAACTTTTAATAATACATTGTACAGTATGCGTCAGGCACAGTACCACTCTTATAACAAGAACAAGCTTCCCGGCTACCTGAGAGAAAAGATGCCTGAAAATGTAAATGTTTATAAACTGATTTCAGGTGAATTTAAGAAACACACTAATGATATGTTGCTATTTGATAATATTGATTATACCAGCCTTGAAACGGAAGCAATTACTTTAAAAGCAGATGACGTACAAGTACAGCAAAGTAGTGCTAAAATTAAAAGTGAGGATGGAGATATCTCTAATAATGCACCTACATCAATGATGGATGCTGATATATTTGACAGAGCTGAAGTAATGCCTTCTTTTCAAAATGGTGCTAAAGGATTAACTAAATACCTGAAAGAAAATCTGAGATATCCTAAAACGGCCGTAAAAAACAAGATTGAAGGAAAGGTATGGGTTAAGTTTATTGTAGAAAAAGACGGAAGTATCAGTAACCCGGTAATTCTTAAAACAACTGTCGGAAGTGAATGTACGGATGAAGCATTGAGGCTGGTTAATAAAATGCCGAAATGGTGGCCCGGAAAACAAAATGGTAAAACCGTTAGCGTATATTATATTTTACCAATTACATTCAGCCTGAAAGATTAGATTGATTTAATGGATTCATAAAACATTGTTATACTTCTGTATTATTCAAATAAATAAGCAATATCGTCCTGAGTCAGATTTTTTACAAAGCCATCTTCTTCGCTGATTAAGGCATCAGATGTAATTTGTTTTCGCTGCTGTATCTCAACAATTTTTTCTTCAATGGTATTTCGGCAAATCATCTTGTAGGCAAATACATTCTTTGTTTGTCCGATACGATGTGTTCTGTCTATTGCCTGCTGTTCAATGGCAGCGTTCCACCACGGATCTACTAAGAAAACATAATCTGCGGCAGTTAAGGTGATACCGGCATTTCCGGTTTTTAAACTCATTAAGAATACATTGGTAGTGTCGTTTTCTTCCTGAAGTTTAGCCACCAGGTCTCTCCTTTCTTCCAGCTTTGTGTCGCCGTCGAAATGAAAATACGGAATGTTGTTTTCCTGCAATCTTGCCGCAATCAGATGCAGCATCTCCTTAAATTGTGAAAACACCAGCACCTTGTTATCAGATAGATTATTCATCAGTTCATCCAGCAATACATCTATCTTAATGGATGGTATATTGCCTGTCAGTTCCTCTTTCAGCAGTATCGGCGAGCAACATACCTGACGCAATTTAATGATCCCCTGCAAGACGGACAGCTTGCTTTTATTTAGGCCTTCATTTTTTATATTCAGGAACACACTTTTACGAATACTTTCTTTCACCGAATCATAGACTTCCTGTTGCGCCTCTTCCATTTCGCACCACAAAACCAGTTCTGTTTTTTCCGGTAAATCCTTTGCCACCTGTGCTTTGGTTCTGCGTAAAATAAACGGGTTCGTCAGCCTGTGTAATGCTTCTATTTTTTCGGCATTTTTGTTTCTATCGATTGGCAACACATACTCTTTGCGGAAAAATTCCTGCGAGCCTAAAAATCCGGGTAACAGATAATTTAATTGCGCGTATAAATCAAACGTGTTGTTGATGATGGGCGTACCACTCAAAGCTATCTTGTGTTTTGCAATCACCTGATAGACCGCTTTGGTAGCCTGCGCATACAAGGTTTTTATGTTATGACTTTCATCGAGCACAATCGTATTCCAAAATACATTCTTCAGTTTATCTATATCGGCACGCAAAGTGGAATAGGCTGTAATCAGCACATTTGATTTTTGCGCCATGAAATCATCCATCTTTCGGTTGTTGCCATAATACACAAAAGATGTCAGCGACGGGCAAAACTTCTGTAATTCCTGCTGCCAGTTATAAATCAGTGAACCCGGACAAACGATAATAAATTTCGCATCCTTTTGTTTTTCATATTGAGAGGCGATAAAGCAGATGGTTTGCAATGTTTTTCCCAAACCCATATCATCTGCCAGACAAACTCCGGCATGGATTTCCGAAAGCAATTTCATCCATTCATATCCTTTTTGCTGGTAAGGACGTAGCGTTGCCTGCACTATCTTCGGCACTTGATACACGGTTTGATTCACATCCTGCCATTGCTGCCATTTCTGCCACCAGTCCCCGTCAATCACCAGCTTCAGTTCCTGCAACTGGGCTATTTCTCTGGCACTGATGAGCAGCCACTGCGGAAAAGATATTCTGCCCTTTTCAATTTTACTATGTTTGATAACGGCACTGTAATTTGTAATCCATTCATCATCCAAAACACCAATGCTGTTATCTTTCAGCAGTATATTTTTCTGATTGATGTAGAGGATTTTCTGAATTTCATTCGGATTCACTTTCTCGTCACCGAAACTGATTTCAATATCCGCCTCAATCAGAAAATCTGTCGTTTTAATATTCGACAAGTCTGTTTTTACAGGGTATTGGGAATACCTGAAATGGCGCAGCATATCCATCCCGATCAGTTCCACATTCTCTTCCAGCAGTTTATGATAGGTCTTTAAAAACCAGTTTT
>JADLAJ010000210.1 GCA_020848255.1 Chitinophagales bacterium | reverse complement strand
TGGTCTTTCAATTTCTATCCGGGATCTCTCACTACGTTCGAGATGACAGCACTCATTTCCGGAATTCAGAATGACAAATATTCTTCCTACTTTTGCAGCAGTTTGACAGCAGCACTACAAGAAGACCTGTTCTTCCAGCCATTTAACGAATCTATCGCACAGTATTCCCTACCGGAAAAATTCACCAATCCTTTTCAATACGAGCCGCATCCTCTTTGTTTACTGGCTGCCGGGCAATTACAGCAGTATCTTCGCACACAAACAGATTGGGAACATAATTTTGGATTGGAGCTTGAACAAGAAGGAGCTGTTATTGGAAAAATGTTTGGCGTTTTAGTCGTACGAAATACACAAAATGAAATCGGCTTTCTGGCTGCTTTTTCGGGCAAACTGGCGGGCGGCTACCAACATTCAACATTTGTACCTCCCGTTTTTGACGCCCTTACAGAAGACAGTTTCCTGAATATAGGAATGGCGGAACTGAACGCTATCAATCTTGAAATAAAAACGCTGGAAGCTGCAACGACAACAGACAATACCGAACAAATTGACTCCTTGAAATTGAGACGAAAAAACAACTCTGTTGTACTGCAGGACAAACTTTTTGATGAGTACTCTTTTTTGAATCAGGCAGGAGATGAAAAAAATCTGCGAACACTTTTCAGAACTTTCTCCAATACAAATCCTCCTGCCGGCGCCGGCGAATGTGCTGCTCCAAAGTTATTGCAATATGCCTTTCAGCACAATATGCAGCCACTTGCCATAGCAGAATTCTGGTGGGGTTTATCACCAAAATCCGACTACTGGAAACACGGACATTTTTATCCGGCTTGTCAGCAAAAATGCGCCCCGATATTGTCGCACATGCTGGAAGGCATTGAAATGGATGATACAAAAATCACCAAATAAGTTTACTGAATCTCAAAAAACACAAATAACAAATCAGAATAAAAGATTAATAGATGCTGAAACAAGTTCTGCATGACATTAGGCTTCAAACACATTCGCATTGGTCACGCCACCGGTGTGTACGGCAATGATGGTAGTATTTTCAGGGAAATAATTTTTAGAAATTAAATCAAAAATACCATACATCAGTTTTCCGGTGTACACGTAATCCAGTAAAATCTGATGTTCCTTATAGAAGTCTTTTATGAATTGTATCAATTCTGGAGTCGTTCTGGCATAGCCACCAAATGGATAATTTTGAATGCTGAGTTTTGAATTATGAATGAAAAGGTTTTCTGTAATCTCTTCCAACAAATTATCATGTTTTAATACAGCAAAACCAATAGCTTTTTGATGTGGTTTAAGATTTGTTGCAATACCTGCAATAGTGGTTCCGGTGCCACAAGCACAGCAGATATAATCAAACTCGATATCAATCTCATCAACAATTTCGGCACAACCTTTCACCGCTAATTCATTTGCACCACCATCGGGAATAATATAAGCTTCGCTTAATAGTGGTGAGTCGTGCGTCGTAAGTAATGCGTCTATATTTTTTAATTTATAATTTTCTCTGTCTAAATATAGCAGCTTCATTCCGCAATCTTTTGCAAACTGAAGGGATTTATTCAGGGGCGTGTATTCCTCCCCTCTGATGATACCAATGGTTTTAAAGCCAAGATATTTACCTGCCGCAGCAGTTGCCGTAATATGATTGGAAAATGCGCCGCCGAACGTCAGCAGCGTAGTTTTATGTTCGAGTTGTGCCTGTGCTATATTGTATTTCAGTTTACGCCATTTATTGCCTGGAATTTCCGGATGAATGAGATCATCCCGCTTAATAAACAAATTGACTTTAAACTGACGGGTCAGCTCGTTGGAGATTTTATCTAATCTTGTTGGAAGATTGAATATCTCTGCCATGTCTATTCGAAGATTCTGTTGTGAATCAGCGAAAAGTACTTACGAAAATCAGCTGAGGTGAAATCAGGTTCAACGGTTTTAAACGTCACCCCTGTTTTATCGGTATATACTTTACTGTAAAACGGAAACATCTTTTTGGGTTCGGTACTGTTAAAGTCGCCGCGCCCCCATTTTGTAATAAAGAAATCAAGCGTATCTCCGGTGCCCTGTTGTACAAAATACTTTCCCTGACTAAACCATATTGCTGTTTCTGCGGCATAGCTATGTTCAATGGGTTTCAGTAATTCCGTGTGGCGTTTTACAGCAACGATATCTACTTTTTTTTCTTGCTGAAAAACAGAATATTCACTTAGATATAAGGTGGAATCATCGTAGGCTACCATATTCCACAACCAGGACGTAAACATCGTTGGTGTACTTGTTAAATCATCGTAGCGGATATGTTGTTCCTGCATATTTTGTTTGAAAACAGCAGCCGAATTAAATTTATTTAAAGTCGCTGTACCCAGATACAATAAACTCAATGCTAAACTTCCCACAGCTAATTTTCGTCTTAACGGGTTAACTTTCTTCATAAAGAAAACCACTAAAAAGAATAGTATACCCGGTAGCGTAAATAAGGGATCTACCACCGCTAAATTATTCCAGCTGATTAATTTATTAGTGAACGGCAGAAACATTTGTGTACCATAGGCGGTGCCCCCATCCATCAAGACATGCGTTAAAAAACCCAGCAGAAAAAACAAATACCATTTTACATACGAGATTTCTTTCCTGAAAATTATGTACGCAAGATATGCCGCAGGCAATGCCATAAACGGATGCGTAAAAAAAGCATGCGTATAACTGCGGTGAATATGCAATGCTGCTGCAGGCGAACTTGCCAAACCGGTAAAGAATACATCAAAATCCGGGATGGTATTGGCGATGGCTCCGGCAACAATTGCCTTGTTGCCAAGTTTCTTACCTAAGGTAAGTTCTCCGAGTGCGCCGCCAACGACGATATGTGTGAGTGAATCCATTATTTTAATTTGAAAATTAGCTGATTTGAAAATTTGAAAATGAATATTATTTTATATTCTCCATTATTATTTCAATTAAAATTGGTAAAAATAAAAATGGAATGTTTAGTAGATAAAATTTTCTTTTCTCTTTATTAAATATAGCTGCAAGTATTAATCCTAATAAAAAAACAGCTAAAAAAGAAAAATAAAAGAAACCTACAAATAAAAAATAATAAGCACCGGCAAAATTATTATCGTATTCTTTTCTAAATGCAAAAATGATTAAGTACAACCATAGAAAAGAATATAATATCCAAGATACAGACAATAGCTTATTTTCAACTATTAATTTCACATTCAAAATTTGATTTTCAAATTATCTCATTTTCAAATTTTCAAATTAATCAAAACAACTCTCCCTGTTCCGGTTCTGTTTTATCTTTTAAGTTGGTGATTTCAAAATCAACGTCAAAATTGGCACTTTGTTCATCCTCTTCGTCTTGTGGTGCTTCCACCAGCTTCATCTCTTTTATCGTTCCGCCGCTGAGTTTATTACCAATCGCCTTCCAGCCTTTCACTTCTATAAACTCCACTAAATTAACGTTTTCCGGCTCACTTACTTTTCCTTTACCTAAATCCATAGTATACTCTACCGTTGGATTGGAAAACAAGGTGGCAAACACCAGCTTTGCATTATTCTCATCCGAAATAAAATTATTCTTGGTATCTATTGAAGTGGTTTCAATCTGGAAACGTTTTACATAATTGCATTTCTTAGCATCCGAATAATGCACGGCAGAAATGGTCGTTGTCGGATATAATTTATCTACAGCGACTACTTCGTTCATG
>JADLAJ010000209.1 GCA_020848255.1 Chitinophagales bacterium | reverse complement strand
TCACAAAAATAGTGATAACAGTATATTGTCTGCTGCTATATGTTTTCTTCATTGCTGATTATAAAAGCTTTTTTAGATATTAATATCTTTTTTTGCTTGGGCGACCTGTTCTACTGTTTCTGTCTGATTCTCTGGTATTTCTTGGAGCATCATTCTTAGCTCCATCGTCGCTTCTTTTTCTGAAACCACCATCATCACTTATTTTCTTGAAACGATCACTACTGCCTCCACTACCTTCGCTACGACGTTCTCTTCGGTCGTCGCCACCACGGTCACGGTCGCCACGATATGATGAACGTCTGTCGCCACCACGATCGCCACCACGATCGCCACGATAAGAAGAATGTCTATCGCCGCCTCTGTAACCGCCGCCGCCACGTCTTCCTTCAGAAGAATCACTATCTCTTCGTGGTGAAGATTGTTCCAATGCAACTACTCTTTCGCCATATTTTACCTGTTTAAATGCTGCAAGCATTGTATCAAGGTATGTAGCTTCTACTTCAAAGAATGAATAGGTATTCAGAATTTCGATTTTACCTATACGGATATCTCTGATTTGCATTACATCATTAACCAGTCCGATTAAATGTGGTGGTTGCAGTCCGTCCATTTTACCCAAATTAATAAATAATCGGGCAAAACCATCGGTAGTATTTGATCTTCTTGTTTTTTCAGGAGCTTTTTCGCTTACATTCAAATCAGGAGCATTGCTGTAGTATTCCAGAAAACGGTTAAACTCAACTGAAGCAAAACGTTTGATAACATCTTCTTTGCTCAGGTGATCGAGTTTTTTGTAAATAACCGGCATGAAATCTGCAATTTCTTCGTCTTTTATTTCAACGTTTTCCATTTTATCTATCATGTGGAAAAGTTGTTTTTCGCAAACTTCTTTACCATTCGGAATTTTTGCCATTTTAAAGCTCTTTCCGATCTGGCGTTCGATATCTTTAATTTTACCTCTCTCACGCATATTGGCAATAATGATAGAAATACCGTGCTTGTCGGCTCTTCCGGTACGACCACTACGGTGGGTGTATGCTTCGGTTTCGTCAGGTAAATTATAATTTATTACGTGAGTTAAATCATTAACATCCAAACCGCGGGCAGCTACATCGGTAGCCACAAGCATTTGCAGATTTCTAACTCTGAATTTGCTCATTACATTATCGCGTTGTACCTGAGACAAATCGCCATGTAAAGCATCGGCATTATAGCCATCTTTGATTAACCAATCAGCAACTTCCTGAGTTTCGCGACGGGTACGGCAAAATACAATGGCATAAATATCGGGATAATAATCGGCTATGCGTTTAAGTGCCAGATAACGGTCTTTGGCATGTACCAAATAGCAATAGTGTTTTACATTATCAGAGCCGGAATTACGCGAACCAACTGTAATTTCTACAGGATTTTTCATGTAACCGCGGGCTATTCTTTCAACTTGAGTTGGCATGGTAGCCGAAAACAATAAAGTATTTTTTTCTTTTGGTGTATCCTTCAGAATTTCATTTATTTCGTCCTGAAAACCCATATCGAGCATTTCGTCGGCTTCATCCAAAACTACATATTTGATGGTAGTTAGATTTATTCTTCCGCGACGCATCAAATCGAGCATACGACCCGGTGTAGCAACAATTATATTAACCCCTTTGGTTAATTGTTTGATCTGTGTTTCGATATTGGCACCACCATAAACGGGCACAATACGGAAGTTGTTGATGTATTTACTGAAATCTTTTAAATCGCCGGCAATTTGAATGCACAATTCTCGGGTTGGGCATAATATCAATGCTTCGGGGGTAAAAAGTTCACAATTTATTTTGTGGATTAAAGGTAATCCGAAAGCGGCTGTTTTTCCTGTACCGGTTTGTGCAAGGGCAACAATATCAGTATCTCTTTCCAGTAAAACAGGGAGTACAGCCTCCTGAACGGGCATCGCTTTTTCAAATCCTAATTCTTCAATAGCTTTTAAAATTCGAGAGTCAATACCCAATTCGCTAAATGTCTTCATTATATATAAAATTAAATTAATCTGCAAAATTACGCTAAATCTTTGACTTTCCGAAAAATAATTTCATCTGTTTGCATTTTTTTATTTATTTGCAGCTATGGAACTTGCCAAACAAAAATCTGCTAGTATGTGAATTTTTTTAAAATGGATAGAGTTCAAAATTTTTTCTGAACGTTTTTAATTCTCAGTTGTAATCATAGTATAATTTTAAAAAAATGAATATCATGAACTATATTAAAAAATTCAACATTCTTTTAGTACTGATCGGAATTAATATTTTGCCACTTAATGCCCAAAAACCCGAAAAGGTTTATTCTGTTGTAAAACAAATAAAATCATTTGATTGGTACCGTACCCAGGCAAAACTCTGGAAACAGGAAATTGCCAGAGATTCAGTCAGCGAAACCGCATGGATAAATTATTATGCCGCCAATCGCATGGCAAGAATGACAGATGCCGGATTGTGGAATAAAGAAAAAGGGGATTATTTTCTCGATTTAAAGACCATAGTGAGCAAAGCTGAAAAAGCCATTCCCGAAACCTATGAGTTTTATCATATGAATGTTTGGGATAAAGGAATCTACGACATAAAACAGGCCGATTTTATGTTCAAAGCTATGAAAATGTATCCTGACCGCATGGATATGATTAGTAATTATGTAAACTATTACGAAATAAACCGCGATAAGGAAAATATGAAGAAATATTGCAGCAAATGGTTTAGCAGCAACGAAATTTCGCCGGGAATACTGGCTTATAATTATAATGTATTAAGCACTTTAGAAGACAATGCCATTATTTTTACCAATGGCGACAACGATACTTATCCGCTCTGGATACTGCAATATGCCAAAGGTATAAAAAAAGAAGTAAGTGTTTTTAATGTAAGTTTGCTGCAGATAGAAAGCTACAGAGATAAATTGTTTGCCGAAATCAAAATACCGGTTTTCGATACCGCAAAATTTATGAAAACCTATAAAACTGAAATGGATTATCCACAGGCAATTATCCGTCATATTATCCAGAATACCGATCGTCCGGTGTATATGGCTTCAACCATGAGCAACGAATATTACAAAGAATTTGAAAATGATCTTTATCTTACCGGATTGGCTTTTCGCTACAGCAAATCGGATATAGACAATACGGCCATTATCAGAAAAAATTATGAAAAAAACTTCCTTCTTGATTATATAAAGATTAATTTTACCAATGATTTGTCGGAAACGGTAGTAACCCAGATGAATATGGGTTACCTGCCGGTATTATTCAAATTGTATGAACATTATGGTTTGTCGGGCGAAACCGAAAAAAGAGCAGAAGTTAAAAAGCTTGCAGCAATAATTTCAGCAGCAGCAGATAAAGAAACAGAAGTAATGCCCTGGTTCGAAAAATAGCAGGAATGGGAATTTTTCAGAAAAACTACACAAAGTACAGCATAACAGAGCTGATGCAATTCGTCAGAAGCGGAAACAAAGCCGCTTTTGATGAATTGTATAACAGATATGCCCAAAAGATGCTGATGTTTTTTTACCGTATGCTTGCCAATGATAAAGATAAGGCTCAGGATTTTACCCACGATTTGTTTCTGAAAATTATAGAAAAGCCCGAGCTTTATGATACAAATCGTAGTTTCGATACATGGATTTTTACACTTGCCTACAATATGTGCAAAAACGAATATAAAAAACTTAAAATCCGTCAGGAACATCATAAAGAACAGCAACTTACGGCAGAAAATACAGTTTATATAAATGATGGTTTCGACAAGGAACTTTATCGCAAACAACTTGAGCAGCATTTGCAGCAAATGGACGAAGAACACAAAAGCATTATTATCCTTCGTTTCGAAGAAGAACTCAGTGTAAAAGAAATTGCTCAGATAGTAAATTGCCCTGAAGGAACCGTAAAATCAAGAATTTTTTACACACTGCAGGCGCTGTCAGTCAAATTATCCG
>JADLAJ010000208.1 GCA_020848255.1 Chitinophagales bacterium | reverse complement strand
TACACGCAAATCGATGCAAAAAACTGCCTCAAACATTTTATTTGTACAGAATATGACAACTGGTTTGCCGTAAATGATAGCATTGAAGTTTTATTCTCTGATGCCGGACATATTTTAGGAAGTGCCACCGTTGCCTTAAAAATTAAAGAAAATGGCAAAGAAAACCTACTTGGCTTTTCAGGTGATATCGGCAGATACAATCGTCCTATCCTGAACGACCCGGCTCCTATGCCTGCTTTAGATTATTTTATCTGTGAATCCACTTATGGCGGAAAAACACATGAGGAAACACCGGAAAGCGATGAGCATTTTCTGAAAATCATTTACGATACCTGCGTTTCAAAAGGCGGCAAACTAATTATACCTGCTTTCAGTATCGGTCGTACTCAGGAAATTTTATACCGGCTGGACAAAATGTACACCTCAGGTAAATTGCAAAATATAAATGTATATGTTGACAGCCCGCTAGCCATGAATGCCACCGAAATATTTGTAATACATCCCGAGTGTTTCGATGATGAAATTCACGAGTATATGCAAAAAGATGAAAATCCATTTGGCTGGAATAACATGCATTATGTGAAAGACGCCAATCAGTCGAAGGCGCTAAATACCTCTACTGAACCTTGTATTATTATCGCTGCCTCCGGAATGGCAAATGCAGGCCGCGTAAAGCACCATCTTTTCCATCAGCTGGATAAACCCCAAAACACAGTGCTTATCGTGGGTTACTGCGCACAAGGCACATTGGGACAAAAACTCGTTGACAAACCGGAATCTGTAAACATCTTTCATCAGGAAATAAAAGTACGGGCAAGTGTTGAAGTAATGAGCAGCATGAGTGCGCATGCCGATCAGCCGGAGTTATTGCAGTTTATCGCCAATCAGCAACCGGATAAATTGAAGAAAATATTTCTTGTGCATGGTGAAATTAAAAAACAAGAAGCTTATAAAGCAGCTCTTTTGGAGAAACAGTATAAATCCGTGGAAATTCCTTCACTGGGTGAGGTTTTTGAATTATAAAAACAACTATGTTTTAACTAAATAAATACAAATCCTTATTTTTATCGATTATAAACTTTTTTTATGGCAAATCAGGAACAGTTCGTTCAAACAATTCAGCAAGGTTATACCTTTAGCGGTCCATCTATCATTGTAGGCGGCGCTATGTTAGATGCAAAGTCTGTATCAAACGCTCAGATAAAAATTCCTTTAAAAACCTTAAACCGTCACGGATTAATTGCCGGTGCAACAGGAACCGGAAAGACAAAAACCATTCAAACGCTTTCGGAGAAATTATCTGAAAATGGTGTTTCTGTATTAATGATGGATATTAAAGGAGACTTTTCCGGTATTGCAGAACCCGGCGTTTCCAACCAAAAAATAACAGACCGTGTGACAGCCATCGGTAATACCTGGAACCCCAAAGCGTATCCGGTAGAACTAATGTCTATTTCTTCACAGGATGGTGTAAGATTACGAGCAACAGTTACAGAGTTTGGTCCGGTGCTGATATCAAAAATATTAGACTTAAACGACACACAGGAAGGTGTGGTTGCTATGGTGTTTAAATTCTGTGATGATCAAAATCTTGGACTGGTTGATTTACCCGATTTTAAAAAAGTATTGCAGTTCCTTACCAACGAAGGCAAAGATACCTTTGAAAAAGAATACGGAGCCGTAAGCCCTGCAACGGTGGGTACTATTTTACGCAAAGTGGTGGAGCTGGAACAGCAGGGTGCTGATTTATTCTTTGGCGAAACTTCTTTTAATGTGAATGATTTATTGCGTAAAGATGAAAACGGATATGGATATATCAATATTGTTCGCTTGACAGATATACAGGATAAACCTAAATTATTTTCAACGTTCATGTTGAGCTTACTGGCTGAAGTGTATGCTAAATTTCCTGAACGCGGTGATGTGGAACAGCCTGAATTAATCATCTTTTTAGATGAAGCACACTTGATTTTTGACAGCGCCACCAAAGCGCTGAAAGACCAGTTGGAATCCATCATCAAATTGATTCGCTCCAAAGGAGTAGGTATCTTTTTCTGCACACAAAATCCGAATGACATCCCGGAAAGCATTCTGGCACAACTGGGTTTAAAAGTACAGCATGCCTTGCGCGCCTTTACCGCAAAAGACAGACAGGCCATAAAACTGGTCGCGCAAAATTATCCGGAAACAGCCTTTTATCAGGTAGAAGATTTGATTACACAATTAGGTATTGGTGAAGCATTTGTTACCGCATTGAATGAAAAAGGAATTCCAACACCTCTCGTACATTCCATGATGACGCCGCCACAATCGCGTATGGATATTCTGAATGAAGAGGAAATGAAAACACTAATTCAGAAATCTAATTTATACAGAAAATATAAAGATACCATTGACCCGGAAAGTGCCTTTGAAATTTTAAGTGCTAAGATGGAGCAACTACAGCAACAGGAAGCAGAAGCGTTACAGGCAAAAGCAGAAGCAAAAGCAGCCAAAGTAACAAGCAAACCCGGCAGAGTGGAGAAGTCCACTTTCGAAAAAGTAATCAATAGTTCCGTAACAAAACAAATAGCAAGAACAGCGACTACCACTATTACACGCGGTTTATTAGGTGCACTGAAAGGTATGTTTAAGTAAATAATTTTAATTCAACAAAATGGCAGATATAAAACTCAGTAAAATTGCAACGCGTGCTCCAAAAGGCACAGACAAGGATGCAACAAAAGCAAAAACCAAGCTTTTAATTGATGAAATTAAAGTCTTACAGGATGTACTGATTGCATCCGGAAAAAAAAGCATCCTGGTAATTTTGCAGGGAATGGATGCCAGTGGTAAAGATGGTGTCACCAAAAATGTTTTTGGTACATTAAATCCGATTGGAATAAAAGTACATAGTTTTAAAAAACCAAGCGAAGAAGAGTTTGCACACGATTTCCTCTGGCGGGTACATCAGGTGGCACCTGCAAAAGGTGAGATAACAATTTTCAATCGCTCACATTATGAAGATGTACTCATTCAGCGCGTACACAAATGGATAGATGAGAAAACGGTTTCACAGCGATTTGATGCTATCAATAATTTTGAAAAACTGCTGACACAAAACGGAACGGTAATACTAAAATTTTACATGCACGTATCGCAGGAAGCACAACTGGAAAGACTGGAAGAACGAAAAACCAATCCGGAGAAAATGTGGAAGCATAAAGATCAGGACTGGGAAGAACGAAAACTCTGGAAACAATATATCAATGCTTATGAAGATGTGTTTAAGAATTGCAGTAAAGCAGCACCCTGGCAAATTATTCCAACTGACCACAACTGGTATAAGGAATTTTTAATTGCACGAAAAGTACGGGATGCATTGAAAGACCTGAAACTGGATTATCCCAAATTGATTACAAACATTAAAAAATAACGGTGAAAAAACTCTGGCAGAAAGGAGATATACAGGAAAACAATCTTGCTGAAAAAGTCGAACAGTTTACTGTCGGAAACGACAGAAATCTGGATGTATTACTAGCAAAATATGATGTACTTGGCTCGCTGGCACACACAAAAATGCTGGCGGATGTTGGATTGCTTTTAAAAGAAGACCTCGCTCCCATTCAGTCTGAATTAAAAAATATTTACAAGGAAATTGAAAACGGAAATTTTTCAATCGCTGATGACAGTGAAGACATTCACAGCGAGATAGAATTACGACTAACAAAAAAACTCGGCGACCTTGGAAAAAAAATCCACAGCGGAAGAAGCCGAAACGACCAGGTTTTACTGGATTTGAAGCTTTTTACCAGAAATGAAATTGAAGAAATCGTTCATCTCACCAAAAATGTATTTGACATACTGATTCAATTATCCAATACGCACAAAGATAAATTACTGCCGGGCTATACACATCTTCAAC
>JADLAJ010000207.1 GCA_020848255.1 Chitinophagales bacterium | reverse complement strand
ATCGTGCGCTGGAACTGGCATTATATAAAACATATGCGGTGCCTTCTATTTCTAAAATCCTGCATCAGTCCAAAGAATTTGAGAATCATACGCAGAAGCGTTATGACGATACGGATTTGATTCTGAGTGAAATCATCGAGAACGGCATTAAAGAAGGCAGGGGATTGCAGGCATTGCAACAGATGAACTGGATTCATTCACATTATAAAATCACCAACGATGAGTATTTGTATGTGCTGTCAACATTTATTTTTGATACCGCTAACTGGATTAATAAATACGGATACAGGAAGCTGACGCATAATGAAGAACTTGCAGGTTTTTATGTGTGGAAAGAAATAGGAGAGCAGATGAACATCAAAGACATTCCTGATTCTATAGCCGAATTTAGAAAGTACTACGAAGATTACGAACGGGAACATTTTCAATATGCGGAAACAAATGCCAAAGTAGCACGCTTTACAGAAGATTTGATGTTGGGTTGGTATATGCCAAAATTTATGTTCAATGTAGCACGTCCATTTCTACATGCTGTAATGGAACCACATTTATTGAAAGCATTTAATCATAAAGAACCGAGTGCTGCGATGCGTGCACTCGCTACAAACGCCTTGCGCGCCAGAAGCAAAGCGGCAAGTCTGGTTCCTCGCACGACACCTTATATTCGTACCCGGGATCATAAACACAAAGCCTATCCGAACGGATATCAACTGGAGGAATTAGGTCCGGCAAAATTAATGAACTCACCGAAATGTCCTTTTCATAAGATGAAAGATTCCTTGAAGAGCGCTGTTTAATTGCATTCAAACAATTTAAAACGTTCTTATAAACTAAAGCATTGTCATACAGACTCTAAAAAAATATTTTATCTTAGTTGAATGAATGAAGTTTCAGCCAGACAGCAACTTACACATCAGAAAGTTCCTTTGCTTAGAAAGATTGCCTTTGCCATGGGGCAAACCGGCTGGAGTCTCGCGGTGTTTGGGTTCACGGAATTAATTTATCAGTTTTATTTACCACCCGATAACGGCAAACCCATGTTTAAGGCCTTTGTGTATCAAGGTGCGGTGTTTAAGGTATTTACCATAGTCGGTATTTTATCGGCAGTCGGTTATATCATCAGTGCGTTTATGGAACCTATCGTCGGCAGTTTGAGCGACAGAAGCACTTTTAAATTCGGCAAACGTAAAACATTTATGGCTGCTGCTGTGGTGCCTTTTGCAATGTTGTCTGCCGCCGTTTTTTTTCCATTAAAAGACGGATTGCATTCGATGAATACTGTCTGGCTTTCCGTAACAGTGATTGCCGCATTCATCATCAAATGTTTTTACACGACGCCTTATAATGCATTAATAAATGAAATCGCAAAAGAAGAAAAAGAACGACTACACATTGTGATGATGTTGTCGATTGCTTATGCTCTGGGTATCGGCGTTGGGCAAACAATTAATATTTTTCTGAGTGTGTTTAAAGGAATGATGTCGAATGAAGCCATCTTTCAGTTAAGCGTGCTGGTCTATGCTGTGGTCGCGATGATTTTGATGATGATGCCCATTTTGTTTGTTGAAGATAATTCTGGTAAGCACATCAGTAAACAGGAATTGAGTTACGATAAAAAACACGCCGGTATTTTTGACAACATGAGGGAAGTGTGGAACGATAAAAATTTCAGAGTACTGGTAATTGTCGAACTGATTTACTGGTTTCCGCAAAAGATATTTGTGGTGGCGGTGCCTTATATTGTGGCCGCTTTACTGCAACTCGATAATGTATACACTGCCATTATTTTGTACAGCGTGGGGATTGCCTCCTTAGTAATGTATCCGCTGATTGATAAACTGGTGGATAAATACGGCAAGAAGAAAGTGATGCAGTCCGCTTTGTTATGTCTGCTGATTAGTTTCAGTTTTACCGCCACGATTGGCTTGTATAAAATACCCACCATGGCGTTTGTGGTGGTGTATGTTTTAGTGAATACCTATCCTACGGCGGTGCTGGGAATTTTACCCATGGCTTTGGCTGGCGATAATGCAGAACATGATTTCAGGAAAACGGGTATTGCCAAGAATGCTTCTTACTTCGGTTTAAAAACCTTTATGATGAAAATAGGAGTAGCGCTGACAAGTTTGATTTTCCCTTCTTTATTATTGTTGGGTAAAACACCCGCCAATCCGTTTGGCGTGCGCATGGTGGCTGTGGCTTGTGTTGTCAGCAGTTTATTGGCGTTTATAGTGATGCGGAAGTATGAGGATGTTTAGTAGAGTGGTAAGGAGTAAGGTATAAGTAGATAGTTTTAATTCCATTATAGTAAAAACAAAATTCAGTTTAGTGTTTTACGAAAATGGAACACATAAAAAAGAGTAGTTGTATTATTTCCATTCTTTCCTTACTCCTTACTCCTTATTCCTTATTCCTTATTCCTTACCACTTATTACTTCTGTTTACTCATTCTGATAATCTCATCAAACTCTGCTTTGGTAATATCGCAAACGGAAAGTCTGCCTTGTTTCACCAGTTTGATATCCGCTAATTTGGGATTGGCTTTGATGGCTGCCAGCGTAACCGGATTTTTGAGTTTTTCTTTGGGTGCTACGTCTACGCAAACCCAGGCAATTTCTTCGGTGGTCGGGTCCTGATAAGCTTCTTTCACAATATTCATAATGCCCACCACCGCTTTGTCAATGTTACTATGGTAAAATAAGGCAGTATCCCCTTTTTTCATCGCGCGCATATTGTTGCGTGCTGTGTAGTTACGCACACCGTCCCAGTGTTCTTTTCCTTTTCTTACCAAATCATCATAAGAAAAAACATCGGGCTCGGATTTCATTAACCAGTAATTCATTTTCAGTATTTAGTATGCAAGGTAAGCAGCAGGCAGTAAAAATCAAAAAAATAAATTATACATTATTACTTATTAATTGTTAATTGGCCATCGTTCATCATTCCCGATTTTGTAGCTTTTGTTTGAAGGAATCGCGCATGACCTGCACATCCCATTTCCGGTTCACCATCACTTCATCGCCAACAATTAATTTGAAATAATACACATCATCTGTATACACGGAAGAATCGTATTCAAAGTTGAGTTTGTGTGTGCCTGCCGGTACCTTTTTTTGATTGAACAGTTCACGAACTAAAATCCCGTTTTTATCAAACATGGCAATCTGTATATCCTGTGGTTTGGTGAAACTATATTCAAAATTTCCTCCTACTTTTT
>JADLAJ010000206.1 GCA_020848255.1 Chitinophagales bacterium | reverse complement strand
GAGTTGCTGCGGATTGGCGGCAACCGTCTGCTGCGTGGGTTTGATGAACAGTCTATTCTGGCAAGCACCTATAATATTACCACATTGGAATACCGCATGATGATTCAACGGAATTCATATTTCTTTGTGTTTATAGATGCGGCATACGTTCATCGAAAATTTAATAATACCATATTTCAGGATTTTCCATTTGGTTTTGGTGCAGGTATTACATTTGAAACTAAAATCGGTATTTTTGGGCTCACATATGCACTTGGTCAGCAAAAAGACAAATCCGTGGATTTTCGCAACTCTAAACTACACTTCGGTTATGTGGCAACGTTTTAGCAGAAATCTGTTTCTATTCATATTCCTTTGTTTTTCACTTTATTCATTTTCAAAAAATGACACAACTGCATACAATCCCTTTTTCAGAGATTCGGTTTTGAAAAATAAAATCGATTCAGGGCGTTGGAATAAATTAGTGTCAGTAACGGATATACATAAGCCTTCCGGAAAAACAGTTTTTGTTCCGAAACAAAAACACGCACAGAAAAGTACGGTTTTGTTATACATTTCGCTTGCAATTGCACTACTGTTGGTTATACTGCGTTTGATTTTTGATGATTTCTCTTTCTCTCTGCTGGAGGGTATGGCAAGTGTCAAAAAGTTTTACATCTTCTATAAAAGTAAAAAATACGACTCTCTTTTTGCTATTCTGTCCGTTTATATTTTTAAAATATCAATACTTTCTTTGGTGGTATATATCGGTCTGCGTTATATGCAGCAGGATGATTTTACCAATTTCAGTTTTTATTATTTCTTTGATATCTGGGTGTTGTTGGGTTTGTTTTTTACCGTCAAAAATATAATTGAATTTATTTTTAACTGGGTAATAGATACACAGGAAACCTTTAAAGCCTTCTTTTTGCAGAATCTTTTTGCAGAATTTATTTTGAGTGTATTTTTATTAGTTTTATTCCTGATATATATTTACAACAGCTACATCTCTTATGATTTCATGCTTGGATTGCTTTTGTCTGGATTGGGCGTTTATGTTGTTTTCAACATTGTAAGGAGTTATCAACTTATGGGTAATGTGCGCATACCTTACAAGCTACATTTTTTTCTTTATATTTGCGCTTTCAAAATATTACCCGTGCTTTTATTGGTAAAATATATTTTGAACAACGTGGTACAATAGATAAAATCGGAACAAATGGCTAAAAAAGTGGTAGAAAAACAAGCAACGGCTAAAATAACTTCCGCAGCTAAATCTCTTGTTAAAAAATCAGCAAAAACTGCCAGTTCGTCTGGTGTTAAAAGTGTTGCTAAAAAAGTTACTGTGAAACCGGAACCGGTAAGTACAAAAACCAGTAAAGTTGCCGCGAAAAAGCCTGCTGAAAAAAAAGTAATAGCAAAGCCGGTAGTTGAAAAAAAGCCTGAACCCATTATCGTAAAGCCATCTTCTAAAACAGAAAAAAAAGTACTAGTTGAGGTAAAACCATTGCCCACGATTGTTACTTCCGCAAAACTAAAGCCGGTTAAATCCATTTTGATATCACAGCCAAAACCCGACTTGGGGAAATCACCTTATATTGATTTAGCCAATCAGTTTAAAATTAAATTAGACTGGCGCCCGTTTACGCATGTAGAAGGCATAAAGGCAGCTGATTTCAGAAAACAAAAAATTTATATAGAGCAATATTCCTGTGTTATTTTTACCAGCAGAATTGCCATAGAGCAATACTTTCGCATCTGTGATGAATTGCGTATTAAAATCAGCGAAGACAAAAAATATTTTTGCAACAGTGAAGCGATTGCATTGTACCTGCAAAAATTTATTCAATACAGAAAACGTAAGGTATTTTACGGAGACGGAAGGCTTCCAAAGCTCATGGAAGTAATTCTGAAACATAAAGAGGACGGCAAGTTTTTGCTGCCATGTTCCGATGTCCGCGATAAAGCATTGGCAGAGGCTTTATTAAAGCATAATATAGCTTACAGTGAAGCATTTATTTACAAAACTGTGGCCAGTGATTTATCTGATTTGAGTGACGTAAAATATGATATGCTGGTTTTCTTTAATCCGTCTGCCATTGATTCTTTGTATGCAAATTTCCCCAAATTCAGTCAGGACGAAACACGCCTTGCAATATTTGGAAATTCGACAGCTGAAACGGTAAAAACACACAAGCTGAATATTAATATATTTGCCCCTACACCAGAGAACCCATCATTAGTAGATGCAATAAAAAGGTATATTGCAGAAGCTAATAAAAAAGGTAAATAACAAATAGGGCAAATCCTTTAAGGATGTCACAAACTTTTATTTTTTACAGTTCTATTTTTGGTTTTTCTTTGCTACTTTTACAGTATGTCTGTTTCTTTTAAAAACATAATTTTACTTGTTTTGTGTTTAGACGTGTATGTATCTTATGCCCAGATACAACCCGCTACTTCACATTATATGTTCAATCAGCAAATAACCAATCCGGCTTTTTATGGCAATAAAGACGGAATCAGTTTCGGAGCGAATTACAGACACCAGTGGGCAAAACTGAACGGACAGCCAAGAACGGTGAATGTTTTTGCAGATGCCAATCTGGCACAGGCACATGGCGGTATAGGGGTAAATATTACCAATGATATACTGGGAGCCTTTTCCAATACCTCCGTCAATGTTGGTTATGCATTTATTCAGAACATTAACAAAAAGTTCAAAATAGCTGTTGGAATCAATGCAGGAGCTACTTTTTCTAAATTAGACGGTACAAAGTTAATTACCCCACAAGGAACGGGCACTGATTTAAACGACGATGCACTTTCTAATCAGATCCAAAAGAGCATTCGACCAAATCTTTCCGTGGGTATAGCATTCAGCCATAAATTTATTGAAGCAGGCATAGTATACACAAATCTCATAAACGCTAAAGATAAGTTTAAAGGTGAGGTGACCAACCTGAAACCTAAATATGGGGGTGTGCTTCAAACGTATGCAAGCAGCAAAATTATCATCAAAGACGATTTTTCAGTCAGACCATCATTAATGCTTAGTACGGATTTTAAAGAATTTCAGACAGATTTCAGTTTTATGGCAGGTTATAAGGATTATGTGGCACTCGGCCTGAATGTCAGAGGGTACAATAAAAAGTCATTTGAGTCGTTATCTCCTTTAATTAGCATTGGGCCGTTGAAAAATATTTGCATAATTTACAGTTATGATGTATCTTTATCTAAGCTGAATTCAGTAAATAAAGGTTCACACGAGATAACTTTGAACTATTTCTTACCGAATAGTAAATTTAATAAGAACCCAAAAATTATCAACAATCCAAGGTTTTTGTAAAAAGATTATTAATATTTTAGATAAAATGGCAATACAGATGTACAAGTAAACATAATTTTTCGTTATTTTTACATCTTATTTTAGGATAAAAACGTAAACAACTAAGATGAATAAGTTAAAATTTTCGTTAATTGCAGTGATAGCTGTATTATTAGCTAGTTGCAAAGGCGGTAATGGCACAGACGGTCAGTTAATCGGTGCACAGGATCGCCCTAAGTGGGACAACAATCTATTGCCATACGGAATGGTTTATGTTCCGTCAGGCGTATTTCACGCAGGTCCTTCTGACCAGGACGTAAATTATGCTTTCAACACTAAAATGAAACAATTATCAATTGTTGGATTTTATATGGATGAAACAGAAATAACTAACAACGAATACCGTCAGTTTGTTGAGTATGTTCGTGACTCCATAGCACACCAGATGTTGGGTGGCGATCATCTGAAAGAAGGTGATAATGGTCAACAAGCAATTAATTGGGATATGCCTATTGATATGGATTGGACAACAGGTAACAGTGTTACAGAAGAAGGTTCTCAATTAGAGCCAATGTTCTATTCTGAAGGCGATCGTATTAATGGCAAAAAGGATATAGATCCTAAAAAATTAGAATACGCTTATACTTGGTTTAAATGGAAAGAAGCTGCTCAGCAAAGACCTACAGATAAAGATGTCAAGCCTAGAAGCGCTTTCATGGAGAAAAAGAAAATTTCTATCTATCCTGACGAAATGGTTTGGATTAGAGATTTTGTTTATTCTTATAATGAACCAATGACTCGTTCTTATTTTACCCATCCTGCTTATGATGATTATCCTGTTGTAGGGGTAACCTGGGATCAGTGTAATGCATTTTGTAACTGGAGAACTTTAAAATGGAATGATTACAGAACAAATCAAAAAGAAGCTCCTTTAGATCAGTTCCGTTTACCAACAGAATATGAATGGGAGTATGCAGCTCGCGGTGGCAGAAATTTATCACCATATCCATGGGGAGGTCCTTATATCAGAAATACAAAAGGATGCCTATTGGCTAATTTTAAACCAGGTCGTGGGAATTATCCGGAAGATGGTGGTTTCTACACTGTAAATGCTAAATCTTACTGGCCTAATGATTACGGTTTGTATAATATGGCAGGTAACGTAGCTGAGTGGACTTCAACAGCATACGAAGATGACGCAAATGCATTCATCCACGATAAACAACCTGATTTCAGATATGATGCAAAAGAAGAAGATCCTAACGTGTTAAAGCGTAAAGTAATCAGAGGTGGTTCTTGGAAAGATATCGCATATTTCTTACAGTGCGGTACAAAATCTTATGAATATCAGGATTCTGCAAAATCATATGTTGGTTTCAGATGCTTATTGCCTTTCATGGGAAGATCTATGAACGATTTTGGAAATTAATTAAAATAAAATTTACTAATTAACGTTAACTCATTAATAACTAACCAAATAAATTAAAACTTTTATGGCAACTCCATTCTTAAAATCAAAAACATTTAAAACTGGCAAGAATTTCCTATTTGGAATTGGTGCTTCTATAGTAATTGTTGGTGCTTGGGCTAAAATTATGCACGTATCCTGGGCAGGCTATGCTTTAACAGCTGGTTTATTAATTGAAGCTTTAATCTTTGCTGTATCTGCAATTATTCCACCAGAACCAGATTACTACTGGGAAAAATACTATCCGGGTTTAGATCAATACGATGCAGAAGCTACTCCAATTGCTACAGCAGCAGGTAGTGGAAATAAAAAATCTATATCTGGTGAATTAGATAAAATGTTAGATGCAGCTAAAATTGACCAGAATCTGGTAACCAGATTTGGAGATAACTTAAAAGGTTTTGCTGATAACGTAGGTAAATTAGGTAACTTAGCAGATGCTACAGTTGCTTCTAATGACTTTGCTCAATCTGCAAAAGCAGCAGCAACATCTTTGAATGGCGTTAAAGAATCATTCTCCAGCGCTGCTGATGGCATGAGTAAATTAGCAGCCGCTTCCGGTGATGCTTCTCAATACCATTCTCAGGTTCAAAGCGCGACTAAAAATTTAGCTGCTTTAAATGCTGTATATGAAATGGAATTACAGGATACTAATACACACTTAAAAACAATGAATAAATTTATTGGTAATTTAAGTACTGCTATGACAAGTTTAGAAGGTTCTATTGCTGATACTGAAAAATTCAAAACTCAAATGGGTGGCTTAGCTGGTAATTTAGAAAAATTAAATGGTATTTACGGAAATATGCTTTCTGCAATGCGTTCTTAATCATCTCTGTATAAAATCATTTTCTAACCATTAAATTTTAAAAATAACATGGCTATTCCTAAGGATAACAGGCAGCAGATGATTAACTTAATGTATTTAGTATTAACCGCACTACTTGCATTAAACGTATCTGCTGAAATTCTGAATGCATTCAGAACAATAAATAATAGTTTGGCAAGTTCTAACGTATTATTAGATGTAAACTCTAGAGTAAACTATAGTGCATTTGCAGCAAAAAAATTAAAAGAACCCGGTAATCTTGAAATCACTAAGTACCAGGAAAAAGCTGACAAAGTGATAGCACTTTCTAAAGAATTACAAGATTATGTAAAAAGTCTTCAAGATGGTATTATTAAAGAAGCTGGCGGACCTGGTGAAGAAGGAGCTTTAATGAAACGTCAGGATGATTTAGATGCTTCCACTCGTTACTTCATAGAAGAAAATAAAAAAGGATATGAGTTAAAGAAAAAAATTGATGATTTTAAAACTGAAATCACAAAGTTAATTGATACTGCAGATGCTAAGGTGGTATTAGACAAAATTCCATTGTCTACAAAACCTCAAACTGCTAATGGAGACTGGGCGAGAGATAATTTCTATCAAATGCCTCCTATTGCTTCAATGACGATGTTAACTAAAGAATTATCTGACATTAAAGCAGCTGAAGGTACTTTAGTTTCTTATTTTTTCTCTAAAGTAGGTAGCTCAGAAGAGTTAAAACCGGAAGAAGTTGTATTTGATGCATTTTCAGCTCAAGTTACTTCACCATCAGCTTATATTTTGCAAGGTGAGACATTTGAAGCGAACGTATTCTTAGCAGCTACAAGTTCTAAGAACGATAACGTTTCAGTTAATGTTAATGGTTCAGGTTTAAAACCGGATGATAAAGGTATTGCTCATTATAAATCTTCACCGGGAGTTGGTGAATATGAGTTAAAAGGTAGTATCTCTCTGAAAAATCCTAAGACAAATGTAGTAAACAGCTACCCATTACCACCATTTAAATATACAGTTGCAGCTCCGTTTGCTACAGTATCTCCAACAAAAATGAACGTGTTCTATATTGGTGTACCAAACCCGGTGCAGGTTTCTGCAGCTGGTGTGGCTAACAGCAAATTAAATGTTACTATGTCAAATGGTTCTATTACAGGTGCTGGTGGTAAATACGAAGTTCGTGTAACAACACAAGGTACTACCAATGTTACTGTTTCTGCCAACGGTAAGAACTATGGTGCATTTCCTTTCCGTGTGAAATTAATTCCTAATCCGATTGCGAAAGTATCAGGACAGCCTGGTGGTAGAATTAATGCCGGTGTTTGGAAAGCTCAGCAAGGTGTTGTAGCAGACTTGGAGAACTTTGATTTTGATGCAAAATTTGAAGTACTAAGTTTCAATATGTTCTATCAGCCTAAATTACAAGATCCGGGTATAGCATCTGCTACAGGTCCTTATTTCAGTGCTGCTCAGAAAGTATTTATTTCAAAAGCTAAGCCAGGTGATATTTTCTATATAGAAGAAATTAAAGTGAAAGGTCCGGATGGCTTGTCACGTAAAATTCCAGGTGTAGCGTTTAAGATCGATTAATAAGAATTTAGATATAATATGAAAATGCAAATAAATAAAATCGGGTTGTTGTTGTTGGTAACAGTTATGCTGTTAGGAACTACATCTTCTTTTGCACAAAAAAAGAAGTCTACAAAAAAGAAAACAACCTCGTCAACAGTAGCACAAAGTGAAGCTGGCGGAGACAGTACTGTTACGGGCAATGCTGCGGTAACTGAGCCTGCTGTTGATCCAAATGCTACGCCTGCAATAGATCCGAATGCAGCTCCTGCAACTGATCCGAATGCAGCAGGTACAACTTCTGGAGCTGTTTTAGCTCCGGGTGCAGCTACAGCTTCTACATTAGATTCCAGTAATTTAAAGACGGAAGTTCAAAAATTACCTTGGGTACAGGAAATTACTGGTAAACGCGTTGCAATGGGTTACGAACCTATTCGTGAGGCAGATGTTTTCTGGTGGAAAAATGTATGGCGTGTAATTGACTTAAGAGAAAAAATTAATTTGCATTTCAAATGGCCTAAAGCTCCTTTTATTCAGGTATTATTAGATGCTGTTCAAGGTGGTAAATGTCAGGTATACAGTGGTATGGACGACGACTTTAGTGCTCCTATTGATCCAAAGGAAGCATTGAATGTAGCTGGTGGTGGTGTAGACTCTATCTACGTTACTGACCCGGGAACAGGTATTCAGACATTACAGGTTATTACTAAAGAAGTAAACTGGAATAACGTAAATAAATTACGCTTAAAAGAAGTATGGTTCTTTAATAAACAAACTTCTACTATGGAAGTTCGTATTATGGGAATTTGTCCTTTGTATGATAATTATGATCCTACAACCGGTGATTTCCGTGGTGAAGTTCCTGTATTCTGGGTGTATTTCCCAAGTTTACGTCAGACTTTGGTAAACTCTACAGCTTATAACCCTTTTCCAAATGGTATCCGTTTGAACTGGGATCAGGTATATGCTTTACGTTTATTCGGCAGTTATATCTATAAAGTAGACAACGTGCAAGATTTCCGTATCAAAGATTACAAATCCGGTATTGATATCTTGTATGAATCTGAAGCAAAAAAACAAGAGTTGTTCAATTTTGAACATGATCTCTGGGAATATTAATAGTTTCCAACAATATACAAAACGGATAGCTTGTGCTATCCGTTTTTGTTTTTGTGACGTTTTACTAATTGTAGTATTTATCCATTCTTTGTTTTAAAGAAATCAAAGACTATTGCAGCTTTCGCTTTCCCGATTACTTTTTCTAAATCTTCTAATGCCGTTTTTTCAATAATCTTGACAGAACGAAATTCCTGTAACAAAGCAGACCCTATTTTCTCACCGATACCTTTTATTTCACTTAATTCTGTTTTCAGCGTATTCTTATCTCGCTTGCTTCTGTGAAACGTAATTCCAAATCGATGCGCCTCATTTCTTATATGCTGGATAACTTTCAGCGTTTCCGATTTTCGGCTGATATGCAGCGGATAGGGATCATTGGGGTAATATATTTCCTCTAAACGTTTGGCAATGGAAATTACCTGTACCTGATTTTCAAGTTTTAAGTTGTAGATACTTTCCATCGCAGCACTCAATTGCCCTTTGCCACCATCAATTACGATTAAATTTGGCAGTGGTTCTTGTTCTAAAATCATGCGATGATAACGGCGGTAAACCACTTCTTTCATGGTGTCAAAATCATTGGCTCCAACAACCGTTTTTACATTAAAATGACGATAGTCTTTTTTGCTTGGTTTGGCATTTTTAAAAACGACACAGGCAGATACCGCATTTGTTCCCTGAAAGTTTGAGTTGTCAAAACATTCGATATGTACAGGCAATTCACTCAGCTTTAGTTCCTCTTTCATTAACTCTAAAATACGCGTCGTGTTATCCGGTTTGGTTTTTTCTTTCCCTTTTTGTTTTTGAAAAAGAGCATTGCGCTGGGCGAGTTCTACAATATGTTTTTTATCACCGATTTTAGGAACAGACGTTTGTATGAAATCATTTTCTATTGTAACATCAAACGGCAGTAATACTTCTGCTTTTTCAATCGTATTTCCAATGGTATCTACAATAGCAAACTGCATCAGTTCTTCTTTACTTTCTTCCAGATTTTTTTGAAGAGTAATAGCTTTTGTTTTTATAACAGTGCCTTCATACACATACATATAATTGATGTATGCTTTCTTTTCGTCTTCTGTAAAACCAAAAACATGAAAGTTACCTAATCCCGGGTTAACAACCGTAGAGTCTGTTACGTATTCTTTCAGAGACTGCAGCTTTATTTTAATGATCTCTGCTTCTTCAAATTCTAATTTTTCCGCATGATTCTGCATCTGTAGTTTTAAAATAGCGCGCAGTTCCTGTAACCTTCCTTTTACAATTCTTCGAATCTGCTCGATATTGTTATCGTAATTTTCTTTTGACTGGAAACCGGCGCAAGGACCTAAACAGTTGCCGATATGGTACTCTAGGCAAACTTTAAATTTTTTCGCTTTTATGTTTTTCTCGCTCAAAGGCAGTGAGCAGCTGCGGATAGGATATAATTTTTTTATAAGCTCCAGAATAGACCGAACATGGTTCACAGAGGTGTAGGGTCCGAAATATTCAGCCCCGTCATGTTCATATTTCCTGGTAAAATAAATTCTCGGGAATTGCTCATTTACAATCTTAATATATGGATACGATTTATCATCCTTCAGGCTGATGTTATATTTAGGCTGTAATTCTTTTATCAGAGCATTTTCCAATAAGAGCGCATCCTTTTCTGTAGCTACTATAGAATACTCAATATTGTGAATCTTTCGTACCATTAATTCGATACGAAACGAATGATCTTTATTTACAAAATAAGAAGAAACTCTGTTTTTTAAACTCTTTGCTTTGCCGATATATAACAACTTTCCATCCTTGTCATAATAGCGATATACCCCGGGGTGCTTCGGTAGATTTTTAATGATATCTTTTAAATTATGAATCGACATTCAATATTTTGTATAACAAAGGTACATATTTGAACGACTTCTGCTTATGTTTGTACTTATGATAAAAGACAAAAAAAACATACTTCTGTTTATTTTCTTTTTTGTGCTTACATTAATTATCTACTTTGAAAGCAGATACAGTGGTTTTGTTACAGATTTTATAGGATTTGAGCAAAATTATGACAAATGTGGTTTTTGGCATTATTACAGTTGTTCAAATGGGAAAAATTTCCGGTATTTACAACATGCCTTTTCTTTTCTGCTGTACAAAAATATTGGATCGGATACACTTATATGGTATTTTTTATATTCGCTTGCTCATGCAATAACTGCATTTTTGTGGTATAAAGTAGCGAGGCATTTTCTTGTTTTAATAAATCAAAAACACTATGAATTTCTTGCATTGATAATGGCTGTTTTGTTTCTTTTGTCTCCTTATCAGAGTGAAGTAGTCGTTTGGCGTGTTTGCATACAATATAACACGATATGTATTTGTTTATTATGTTCTGTTCTTTTGTTTATGAAGGACATAGAAAAACCAAATATTAAATATCCTTTTTATTGCACACTGTTATTTATAGTCGGATTGCTATCTATAGAGCAAATTGTAGTTATGCCTTATTTTATATTACTTGTAGGCCTTTTTTATTGTATAAAAGATTATTCATGTACTAATTTGAAGCGAATACTATTAGTTTATTTTTTACCACAACATCTAATAATTGCATTGTATTTTTTAATGAGTAAAATAGTATACGGCGTTTGGGTGATGCACTATGGAGAGAGTGCATATAAAGATTTCATTTCTCTAAAAACAATAGCCAAGGTTTACCAGTACTTTTTAAAATACCTCTTATTGGCAAGGTATTGGGGATATGATCAGAAAACAAGTTTGTTTTCTTTTTTGGAATACCCTCTCGTTACAATAATCCTTACCATCCTTCTATTCTCAGCAGTTTTTCTACTATTACGAAATTTTATTAAAGGTTCTTTGTTTGCAGGATTATTATTACTGTTTATCGGTTTATATGTTATTTCTTTGTTCCCGATTATACAGCTCTATTTTTCAACTTTATTATTAGTAGAGAATGACAGATTAGGGTATTTATCTTCTATGTTTATTTTTGGAATAGTTGTTTTGATTTTATCGAAACTTAAGGCAAGGATGTTGTATTTATGTGCAATTTTATTCATTGCGGTAAATACTTTTTTTACAATTAAAACGTCACATTATTGGAAACGTTCAACACAAATTTATAAGGCATATCTTGAGAATTTCGAATCTTATCAAAAAAAGAATGTATATCTTTTAGGTGTTCCGGATAACTATAAAGGTATCTGGATGATGCGGATATATGGACCTGAGTCCGGGTTTAAAGAGGCTTTGATGTACAGGCTTAAGAAACCTTATAACGGTAATATGTACGATGTCATCTGCTTTAATCAGATCTCTTTTGATGATGGAATGAATGTGCAAAAACGAAACGATTCTACTTTATATGTAAATTTTACACATTACGGAAGTTGGTTCTGGAATCAGGGAGTTGGAGCGAGTGATTATGAAACACCTCAATACAAAGTAAAGATTGAGCAGTATGGATATGTAGTTGCGTTCAAGAATTTCGATAAAGAAAATTCCGTTATCCTATATCCAAATAAATTAAAATGGATACCTGTTGAAATATAACTACATTAAAATACCGGCAATCGTAGCAGAAAGATAAGATGCCAGCGTTCCGCATAATAATGCTTTTAAACCCAATTTAGCTAAGTCTGCACGTCTGTTTGGTGCCAGTTCGCCAATGCCGCCAATCTGAATTCCAACAGAACTGAAATTAGCAAAACCGCATAAAGCAAAACTTGCAATAGCCAGTGCCTTCGGTGACATCGTTGCCTTTGCTCCGATTAAACTGGTGTATGCTACAAATTCATTAATCGTTAATTTTTGACCCATCATGGTTGCCACCTGCATGACTTCTGCTTTTGGAACACCCATTACCCAGGCCAAAGGATAAAATAAGTATCCAAATATTACATTTAAACCAAAGCCTGGATATATCATTCCCAGTAAGGAATTAATCAATGCCATCAACGCAATAAAACCAATTAGCATCGCAATTACGTTGATAGAAATTTTCATACCGTCGCTCGCACCATGAGAAATAGCATCAATGATATTGGTATACTGACTTTTGATTTCCACACTTACCTTTCCTTTTGTTTGAGATTCTTCCGTTTCAGGAAAAACAATCTTGGAAATAACCAGTGCAGCAGGTGCTGCCATTATACTTGCCGCAATTAAATATTCTGCAGGAACGCCCATGCTCACGTATACAATTAAAATACCACCGGCAATACAAGCCATACTGCCTGCCATAGATGCTAAAAGTTCACTATTGGTCATGCCGGCTAAGTAAGGGCGAATCATTACCTGTGCCTCTACCTGCCCAACAAATGCACTGGCCACATTGCTCAATGCTTCCGCACCGGAAACGCGCATCACGATGTTCATCACTTTGGCTATGGCAGCAACCACACGTTGCATTATTCCTAAGTGATATAATATGGCTACCAGCACACAAACCAGGATAATGGTAGCCGGAATGCTGAATGCAAAAACAAATGTTCCGGGAGCACCATAAGATAATGCACCGGCAGCTCCTTGCGGTGAGTGGGTGTCTGTCATGATACCGCCATATACAAATGCCGCGCCTTCCTGAGCATAGCCTTCAATGGCTTTCATGCCTTCGCCCAGCGTTTGAAAAAAAGATTTAACGGGAGGAACTTTCAGAATTAATAAAGCAAGTGAAACCTGTAATGCCAGACCGCTTGCCACTAATCTGTAGTTAATGGCTTTTTTGTTATTCGAGAATAAAAAGGCAATAGCCAGTATTACTACTATTCCGATAAGTCCTGTAAATCTTTCCATAAATGATGTGTGTGTTTCAACAAATATACCTTTTATCAGTTTGGATATATATTGTTTATGTTATAAAATATCAACAGTTTAGAAAAGTTATCCGATTAATTCTTGCTCAAATCCCGGCTCCTTTGTAAGGCATCATCCATCCCTTTTTGTATATTAAAACTGACGGCAGCATTATTAAAGTGTCTTACGGCAGCTTCAGTTGTGCCCCCTTTAGAAGATACTTTGTCTATCCATTCTTTGCAGGATAAATCATTTACTTTGTATAATTCCACGGCACCAAGAAATGTTTGTTCTACCATTTTAGAAGCTTCCGTATGATTGAAACCCATTTCCATTGTTTTTTGTATCATGGCATCCATAAAATAAAAGACATAGGCAGGTCCGCTTCCGGAAACAGCCGTGATGGCATTCAGCTGATCTTCATCGTAAAGCTGAATGGTGACACCCGTAGTTTCTAATAGCTTTCGAACAAAATCTGCATCGCGCTGTGGAATGCTGCTGGATACCATAAAGCCGGTAACGCCCATTCCAATCTGGCAGGGTAGATTGGGCATGCAACGTATAACTTTGTTCGTACCCAGATTTTTTTCGACATCTGAAATTTTTACACCTGCCATTATCGTAAGAACGATATGTTTTTCGTTGATAAATGCCTTTAGTTTCGGATATACAGAGTAGGCATCCTGCGGTTTGGTAGCCAGAATAATTAATTCTTTTTCTGAAATAAAATCACCGAATTCATTGTACACCTGACCGAGTTTCATTCTGTTTAATTCCAGAATTTGTGCATGGTCTTTTTCAATTACAGTCAATTGCTTGTGTGTGAGAATTTTGGCGTTTAAAAAACTTTCGGCAAAACTTCTGCCCATGTTGCCGCCACCTATAATTAGAACGTTCATTAATAATGTTGAATTTGGAATGATGAATTATCAATTGATAGTAAATATCCGTATTCATTTTCAAATTTTCAAATTTTCAAATTTTTTACCTAATTTGTTATATGCTATACTTGATTTTATATTTAATAAGCGGATTGCTTACCATTTTCGCGGAGCATATGGAATACAGAATGCTGATGTATACCACTAAAGTAATGCTCATGCCTTTACTGGCGCTGTATTTCTATCAGCAATCTAAAGAGATTAAAAACTATAAGTTCATCTATCTCGCGTTATTCTTTTCCTGGTGGGGCGATATCTTCCTGATGTTTCCGAGAAATGAGGCATCACCGAATGCAAAATTGCTGTTTATTTGCGGGTTGGTTTCTTTTCTGATTGGACATTTTAATTATATCATTCATTTTGTAAAGGAAGTAAAGCCTCGGCCAAAAGTTACGGTCCTTGTAGAAAAACCATATCTGCTATTGCCGTTTTTAGTGTTTATTTTTCTGTTTTTGAAATTACTGTATCCGACATTAGGACCGATGAAAATGCCTGTAACCGTATATGGTATTGTTATTACCTGCATGATGATAGCTGCGTTTAACAGAAAAAATTTAGTGAGCAATACGTCTTTTTTGCTTGTTTTCTCTGGTGCGGTGTTGTTTGTTTTTTCAGATTCCTGTATTGCCGTTAACTTGTTTTATAAGCCATTTGAATTGGCAAGAATAGCAATCATGTCTACCTATATCATAGCCCAGCTATTAATTATTAAAGGAATTTTAGCGGAGAAAAAAGAGACAGCTTAAAATTCTTCTTCCCGTACACGTTGTTTGTATACCCTGTTGGATACATTGATACTTAATTCGTACAGCACGAATATTGGTGTAGAGATAAGTAAGAGGCTTGTTATATCACCTTGTGGAGTGATGATAGCAACAATAATCAAAATGGCCACATAAGCAATTCTTCTGCCGCTGCGCATAAAGTTTGGAGTAAGTATGCCTAGTTTAGTTAGTAAGAAAACCAGCATCGGCAATTCAAACAAAATACCTGTTGGAATCGTCATGGTAATTAATAAGCCAATGTAGCTGTTAATGTCTATCATATTTTGCACGATAGAAGTAGCCTGATATTGAATTAAAAAGTTGATGGAAAACGGTGCAATAATAAAATATCCGAAAAGACATCCAAAGGAAAATAATAGAGAAGTAACAAATACAATTCCGCGTGTATTTCTGATTTCACGTTCGTGTAATGCCGGTTTTACAAAACGCCAGAGCTCCCAGAAAATATACGGAAATGCTGCAATGGCACCTACATATAACGACATCTGAATATGTAGCATAAATTGCCCTGTGATGTCTGTGTTGATGAATGTAAACTTTGCATCCTGGATACACAAACCCTGAAAAAATGTATAGTTTGATTCTAACCAGCAAAATAACCTGTTAGTTGGGAAATCTGCGCGTGTTGGACCAAATAACAAAAAATCAAAAATGAATTTTTTCTGTGTAAATGCTATAAATGAAAAAGCAACTACAGCAATTGCAGAGCGCATAATATGCCAGCGCAGGGCTTCGATATGATCGAAAAAGCCCATTTCCTTCTTTTCCTTGCTTTCGGTTATATTACCCATTTACAGAAAGCAAAAATAAAGCTTTAAACGTCAACGAAATATTAATTTTAGTGAAGTTTCT
>JADLAJ010000205.1 GCA_020848255.1 Chitinophagales bacterium | reverse complement strand
ATGTACAAAGAAGCCACGCAAAATAATTATTTGGTATTAAATGATGCTGGTCAACCCTATCAGGTACAAAATACATCTTTCACATCAGGTGTTTTGGATCTGAGCGACACAGGTTGTGTACATTGGGTAAAAGATATTATTAAAGATGAAATGCTCGCACGTGGATTGAAAGGATGGATGGCAGATTTTGCAGAGGCATTGCCGTTTGATGTGGAATTACACAGCGGTGAAGGTACGGCTACATTTCATAATAAATATCCGGAAGTCTGGGAAAGGATAAATAAAGAAGCCATTAATGAATCAAGCGTGAAAGACACAGTTGTGTTTTTTTCCAGAGCAGGCTACACACAAAGTCCTAAGTATGCCACCTTATTCTGGCAAGGTGACCAGTTAGTGGGCTGGGGGAAAAATGACGGATTAAAATCTGCCGTTACCGGCTTATTAAGCGGCGGACTGTCAGGCTTCACCCTGAATCACAGTGATATCGGCGGCTATACTTCTATTACTATTCCTTTTATCAATTATTTAGTTTTAGGAAGAAGTAAAGAATTATTACGCCGTTGGATGGAAATGGCAGCATTTACGCCTGTTTACAGAACACATGAAGGATTAGGTCCGGACAAAAATTATCAGGTATATCAGGATACAGCGACTGCAAAACATTTTGCACGCAATGCAAAAATTTATCGTGCATGGCTTTTTTACAGAAAACAATTGATGGCGGAAGCGGCACAAAAAGGCTATCCTATCTGCCGTCCGTTGTTTTTAGATTATCCAAACGATGTAAATACTTACAGTTTATCCACCCAGTTCATGGTCGGCTCTGAATTATTGGTGGCACCTGTCCTTGATCAGAATAAGACAACGGTAAATGTCTATTTACCAAACGGAACCTGGGTAAATATCTGGACGAATCAAGTAGTAAACAGTACGGGCCAAAATTTTAGTGTTACAGGATTATCCGACAGAGCAGCCGTTTTTTATAAACAAGGTTCTGCAGTTGGATTACAATTCAAACAGAATTTAATCAATGAAGGAATCAACTAAAGATAAACAATGGAAACTATTCAAACAGACGTTGTAATAATCGGTGCAGGCTATGCAGGCATTGCAGCCGCCAGAAAATTACAGGAAGCAGGTAAATCCTTTATTGTTGTTGAAGCACGTGACCGGATTGGAGGCAGAGTAAATACAGAAACGCTGGCTTGCGGTGCCACCGTAGATTTAGGCGCACAATGGATTGGCCCCACGCAACACCATATCTGGAAATGGGCCAAAGAAACAAATACTGTAACGTACGATTGTTATGATACCGGAAAAAATATACTGGCATGGAAAAATAAAATTTCGACCTACAAAGGCACGATTCCAAAAATTGATCCCATTTCTTTAATTGATTTGGGAATAGCAATAGAACGCATCAACAAACTCTGCAAACAAATTCCATTGGATGCACCGTGGTCGCATCCAAAAGCACTGGAATACGACTCTATGACCTTGCATACCTGGATGGAGAAAAACATGTACACTAAAAAAGCAAAACATTTGTTTAATATTGGCGTGGAAACCGTTTTTGCTGCCGGCGCACATGAGATTTCTTTTCTGCATGCCTTGTTTTACTGCCACAGTGGAGACAATATGGAAGCATTAATTTCTATTGCGAATGGTGCTCAACAAACATTGGTAAAAGGTGGCACACAAGGAATATTGCAAAAAATAACGACACCATTTCAGGATAAAATTTATTTAAATCATCCTGTTTATAACATTATTCAGGATGAAGATGGCATCACAATTAAATCTGAAAAATTAAACATCCGAGCAAAAAAATGTATTTCCACAATTCCACCTGCATTACTAAATACGATACATTTCAATCCGATTTTACCACAACGTAAAGCGCAATTGCTGCAACGCGTTCCAATGGGTGCCGCCATGAAATGTTTTTGCATCTATAAAACGCCGTTCTGGCGCAAACAGGGATTTTCCGGGCAAATTGTAAGCGATACCTTGCCGGTAAGAGTCACCTTTGACTGCACCAATAAAGACGATGATTTCGGCGTATTACTGATTTTTGTGGAAGGTCATAACGCCAGAGATTTCATCGAACAGCCGGAAGCGGAACGTAAAGAGAAAATCTTGAACCAACTTATCGGATATTTCGGCGAAGAGGCAAGAAATATACTGGAGTACAAAGATAAATGCTGGACAGAAGAAGAATTCAGTCGCGGTTGCTATGCAGGAAATATGCCAACTGGTGTGCTGACTCAGTTTGGCAAAACATTGCGCGAACCTTACCTTCATCTCCATTTTGCAGGAACAGAAACCGCCATGCGGTGGAACGGCTACATGGACGGCGCCATGGAAAGCGGTTTCAGAGCAGCAGATGAGGTGTTAAAAACTTTATCTTAAGTTTCTTTTCACTTTCCATCTAAACTTTGATAAGTTTATGGCGTTATTTACACCATGACTGCCAAACCACTGCCTAAAATTGCCGAAGAAGAAATCACCCATATCAATGTATATGGTGCGAAAGTGCATAATCTGAAAAATGTGGACGTGCACATTCCGCGTAATCAATTTGTGGTCATCACCGGTTTGAGTGGCAGCGGAAAATCATCTTTAGCCTTTGATACCATTTATGCGGAAGGACAGCGCCGTTATATGGAAAGCTTCGGTTCTTATGCACGCCAGTTTTTAGGCAGCATGGAACGACCGGACGTAGAAAAAATTTCCGGACTTTCTCCTGTAATTTCAATAGAACAAAAAACGACCAACAGAAATCCAAGAAGTACCGTTGGTACCACCACCGAAATTTATGACTTCCTGCGTTTATTGTATGCTAGAATAGGTGAAGCTTATTCTTACAACACCGGTGAAAAAATGGTGCGTTTTTCCGAAGAACAAATCATTGACGATATTCTTAAGAAATT
>JADLAJ010000204.1 GCA_020848255.1 Chitinophagales bacterium | reverse complement strand
TTATGGATGCGTTGGTGGCAGCAGCTGCTTTCGAGTGCGGTGACAAATTTGTAGAAGGGGAATTGGAATTGATAGAAGGTACGGTGGTTCCCGGTGTGGCAGCTGCTAAAAATGAAAATGATATTGCCGCAAAACTTGATGGTAAATCATTGGATGAATTACTGGCGGAACTGGATAAATTAGTCGGCTTGCAGAATGTCAAAAAGCATATCCGTGACCAGATTACCTTAATAAATTTTAATAAACTGCGCAAAGAACAGGGTGTGGAAGATTCTTCCGGTTTTTCTTTGCACAGTGTAGCTGTTGGAAATCCGGGCACCGGGAAAACAACAGTGATGCGTTTACTCGGAAAAATTTACCACAAACTCGGCTTACTTTCCAAAGGACATGTGCTGGAAGTAGACAGAGTAGACCTCGTAGGTGAATACATCGGGCAAACCGCACCTAAAACGCAAAAGCAAATCGATGAGGCCAGAGGCGGTATTTTATTTATAGACGAAGCCTATTCATTGGCACGCAGCGGAGAAGACAGCCGTGATTACGGGAAAGAGGTTGTTGAATTACTGATAAAAGAAATGAGTGACGGACCCGGTGATATTGCCATTTTCGTGGCAGGCTACCCGAAAGAAATGAATGCTTTCATAGAGTCCAATCCTGGCTTAAAATCACGCTTTTCCCAATATTTTATCTTTGACGATTACCTGCCGGAAGAACTATACGATATCAGTTTAAGCATTGCGGAAAGATTGAAATTAAATATTGATGTGGCGGCTAAAGAACTGTTGAAGATCGAATTAACGGATGCCTTCAGAAGCAGGGATAAAAATTTTGGTAATGCCCGTTTTGTGGAAGGTGTTATCAACAAATCTAAAATGAATATGGCGCTGCGGCTCATGCAGGTGTCGGATCAGAAATCATTAAGTAAAGAACAATTATCCACCATCACTCAGGAAGATATTGCCAAGGTCTTTGCCGACAGAAACCGCAAGAAACTGAAATTACCGGTAAATGAAGCAGAATTACAATCGGCACTGCTTGAGCTGAATGAACTAATTGGAATGGCCAACATAAAGAATGAAATAGATGAACTGGTTCGCTTAATCAAATATTACAATGATATCGGAAAAGATGTGTTGAACAAATTCTCGTTGCATACCGTGTTTACAGGTAATCCCGGAACGGGAAAGACAACGGTGGCGCGGATTCTGGGTAAGGTTTTTAAAGCACTCGGCATTTTGGAAAGAGGACATACGGTAGAAGTAGACAGAGAAAGTTTAGTTGCCGGGTACATTGGTCAGACAGCCATCAAAACACAACAAAAAATTGATGAAGCCATCGGTGGGGTCTTGTTTATTGATGAGGCATATGCCTTAGCAGATTCAGGCAGTACTAATGATTTTGGCAAAGAAGCTATAGAAGTTATTTTAAAAAGAATGGAAGATCTGCGCGGACAACTGGTGGTATTTGCCGCAGGCTATACCGATAATATGAATACTTTCCTGTCATCCAACCCCGGACTAAATTCACGCTTCGATAAAAAGCTGCATTTTGACGATTATGCTCCGGAAGATATGATGCAGATTGCACTCAGAAATTTTAAAAAGGAGGATTTAACCGCCACACAAGATGTACAAAACCACCTTTTAAGTTACTTTACAGATTTATATAAAAACCGAGACAAATTCTTCGGCAATGCTCGAACCGTTCGCCAGACGACAGATGAAGCTGTCAAAAATCAGAACCTGAGGATGGCTAAAATTCCGGCAGCCCTGCGCAACGAACAGGATATTCACACCTTAATTTTAGAAGATGTGGCAGAATTCAAATATCAGGGAAATACACTTAGAAAGACGCTGGGGTTTAGACTTGGCGGCAATTCTTAAGCCGATAGAAACATCATAAAAAATGTAAAAAACGAACTCTTTTATACAAAAGGCATGTAATTTGCGTTGTAAAATGAAATGTCAGAATCCGGATTCTGACAAATAAATACAAAATGAAAAAAATAAGTATCATATCATTTTTTATTGCAAGTGCTTTTAATTGTTTTGCAACTGATTATTCCAACCAGGAAAACTGGGCTGCACTGCCCACTATGAAAGATAACGCCGACTGGACGCCGACTGGACTGACAAATAAACAGGAGAATACACCGGTGGACGTATTTTACATTCATCCGACAACGGATGTTACCGGCTTTAAGGGAAATGCGAGTCTGGATAGCAGAATGATTAATAATCAGACGGATAACTATCCTATCAAATATCAGGCAAGTGTTTTTAATGAGAGCTGCAAGGTATATGCACCCCGTTACCGTCAGGCGGCACTCAATAATTTTTTTACTAAAAACAGCGAACGTTCTCAGGAAGCATTCGATACCGCTTATGCAGATGTAAAAGCCGCATTTGAGTATTACTTAAAATATTACAACAACGGACGGCCCATTATTATCGCCGGACATTCGCAGGGCAGTAAGCATGCACAACGTTTATTACGCGAGTTTTTTGACGGCAAACCATTGCAAAAACAATTGGTGGAGGCTTATATAATTGGCTTTCCTACGCACGAAAACCAGTTTCAGTTTTTAAAGGTTTCCGAAAATGCGGAAGATTTTGGCGGCTATATTTCCTATTCTACCTTCGGACAAGATTCTAAAATTGCGACCATTGTTCCGGAGTATAACAATGCAGTTTCCGTAAATCCTTTAAATTGGACAACTGAAAAAATATTTGTTTCCGGGAATAGTCAGCAAGGCAGTTTGTCTAAAAAATCAGAGGAAATCATTCACACCGTATTTGGGGCAAAAAACGGCAATGGTATTTTAGAAATTCAGAAACCACAGGAAGGAGGCTTTGTTCCCATGGTGATGAAGAATTACCATTTATATGACTACTCCTTGTTTTATGTGAATATCCGGGAAAATGTAGCCCTGAGAATTAAAAAATATTATGAATATAATAAGTGATATAGATAAAAAATTGCGCAAATTACGACTTTGTGAGAAAAATCAGTGTAATCTTTTAATCAGTTTAATCAGCGGTTCAGACAAAAAATAAAAAATAAAACTATGTTCCACCAACTAAAAAAAACAGGATTATTGCTCCTGATTTTATTCATGATCAACCAACACATCATGGCACAAACCAACTATGAAACACTTTGGAAATCCGTAAGCAAATTAGAAAATGACGGTAAAACGAAAGATGCACAAAAAGCAGTGGAAAGCATTGTGGAAAAATCGAGAAAAGACAAAAATACCACACAAATGGTAAAGGCATTGTTGCATAAATACAAATACACCATGACGCTGGAAGAAGCATCCGAACTGAAAATTGTAAATGATTTAAAAACAGAGATTCAGAAATCAGACGGAGCTGATAAGGCTGTTTTGCAAAGTATTTTAGGCGAATTGTATTTTCAGTATTTTAATGAAAACACCTGGAAGTTTTCCAACAGAACGGAAACGGATGTGAAACAAAGTGATGATTTTCGCACCTGGGATTTGAAAACACTGTTTAAAGAAATCAATTCATATTATGCGGCGTCGGTGGAAAATAAAGCACTGTTGCAGCAAACCAAATTGGATAATTTTGCACCCATTCTGGAGCAGGAAAAAGGTTCAACGGTTTTTCGACCGACCTTATATGATTTACTGGCGAACCGTGCGATAGATTATTTTAATAATGACAAAAGTAATCTGTCAGAACCAGCCAATGCATTTTCTATCAATGATAAAAAATATTTCGGAACAGCCAATGATTTTGTAAGCATACAACTGAATGATGCGGATAAAAACTCACAGGATTACAATGCCTTAAAGATGTATCAGGATTTGCTGGCCTTTCGCCTGAAAGATAAAAGCAATCCGGACGCATTGGCAGATGCGGATTTAAAAAGAATACAGTTTGTAAAAGAACATTATTTCAATAAAGATGATAATGAGGCCTTGTATTATGAAGCTTTGAAACGACTAAAGACGGAGTATACA
>JADLAJ010000203.1 GCA_020848255.1 Chitinophagales bacterium | reverse complement strand
TGGATTTTCATGAAAACTATCTACAATCAATCGGACGTCGTGATTTGTCCGAGTAAGTTTGCGGAAAGGGAGATAAAGAAATACGGTTTAAAACAGCCTACGGTTGTTATTTCTAACGGCATTACGCAAGAATACCATGTTCAGGATATACCTAAAAGATACCCCGGTAAATTCACGATTCTGACGGTGGGCAGAAATGCCACGGAGAAACGGCAGGAAATGCTTATCAGAGCGATTGCGGCCTCAAAATACAAAGACAATATACAGTTGATTGTTTTAGGTGATGGTCCGCTGAGAAGCAGACTGGAGGAATTAAATAATGAATTGTTAGCAGGTAAAGCAGAATTTAATTTATTGCCGACGGACAGAGTTGTTGAATATTACAATTCAGCTGATTTATATGTACATGCGGCCTACATTGAAGTAGAATGCATGACGGCTCTGGAAGCCATGGCTTGCGGTTTGCCTTTATTAATTGCCGATTCTGAACTGAGTGCCACTAAGCAATTTGCTTTAAATAAAAAGTACTTATTTGAAACGCAGGATGAACTGACGGATAAAATAAACTATTGGTTTGAACATCGCGATGAACTGGCACAGGCAAAAGAAGATTATCTGAAATTAGCTGAACAGTATGCCATTGAAAACTCTTATCAAAAACTGATTTCAGTATATCAGAAAATATTAAAGATAAAAGAGCAAACACAACAGGAATATCAATTAGCATTGCAGCAGGCCTGACAAGCTTATATTGAATCAAAAAACATAACTATATTACTGTTCTGCTTTTTCATAAAAGCAAAACCATGAAACTGCGTACAGCAATAACATCATTAATAGTTCCGGCAATTCCATGTTCGTTTTATTTTTAATAAAAGTAAAACAGAATACACCGATAGAATGTTGCAATTAGCAAACGGTAGAATAATAGTGTAAGCGGAATAAAACGCCTGTTTATTTTCTGTTCTTCAAATCCCTTACGACACTATGCACCATATTTTCGGCACAGAAACTTCCCAATGTAAGGTATTTGTTGACATAATTTTCTTTCATCCCCATTAGTGCAAAAATCTGGCGGGCATTGTGTCCTTGTTCGTAATAACTGGTAACGGTACCTGCAAAGTCTTCAAAAAACTGCAGCTTATTTTTTAACCGTTGCTTGCCGCCGTGTGTTTTTGGGTTATGGGAACAAAACAACACATCAAAATCCAGTGCCACTAATTTTTTGATGGATTCAATCTGAGTGAGCAAACTTTCGTAATTGGCAAAATACTTTATCTTATCGGCAACATATAAGTCCCCGGAAAACAGCCAGCCTTTGTTTTTTTCGTAATAACAGTAATGATCATCGCAATGTCCCGGCGTATAAATGGGTTGTAAAGAATAATGTTCCGTTTCAATAATGTCGTTTTCTGCAATGGGCTTTAACGTTGCTTTCTCTACGCTCCCGTTCATCAGTTTTGCCAGCGGCGACATTCTATATCCTTTGCCTAAAATTTTAACAGCATTGGGATGGGCGTATGCATCAATTTTCAGTTCATTCATTAGAAATGCAACATTGCCGGTATGGTCTTCATGATGATGGGTAAGTATAATTTTTTTAACAGCATGCTGTTGCGCCACTTTCAGGATATTTTCACGATTATAGCGTTGTGCCGTATCTATCAGTAAATCATCTACAATGAAAGTATAAACCGTTTGCACATTACTGCCCAAGCGGTAAATGCTGAAACGGTAATAATGCACTCCGTCAAATTCATAATTAAACTTTCTTACAGCCATTGCCTGAATTTACTCTTCATTCGCTTAAAATTACTTTACCTAAGCAAACTATTATCTCACAAAACATTTTTATATTGTTAAATAAATTCATACGCTATGAAGAAATTTATTATTGCAGGACTAATATTGCTCATCCTGGTAGCAGGTGTTACCTTCTTTATCACCAAAACCATGATGCAATTACAGATAGATAAGGCAATTCAGATTCACATCAAAGATAAGGTTCCATTGGAAGCACAACTCGACAGTTCTATCTGGATTTCTTTAATCAATGATTTACAAACAAAAATCAAGGTAAACGATGAATTAAAAATAAGACTGGATGAAAATTTTGATGTACCCTTGAAGATGAATCTGAAAGTTCCGTTGAATACAGAAGTTTTTATGGATCAGGTACTGGATTTGAAATTTGATTTACCGGTCGACATTAATTTGGACCAAACTGAAATGCCGCTGAAAGACTTGGTGATTCCGTTTAACAAAAAGCTAATGATACGTGATTCTCTCGCCGTTGATTTTTCTATACCGCTGGATACAAAAATCAAAACAAACTTCAAGCATTTTTTAAATATTTCCTTACCTGTGAAAGCAAACATCCCGGTGAAAGTGAATATTCCGATCAATCAGCCGCTGCAGGTAGAAGACACATTATTATTGAGTATGCAGGATTACCATATTCCGTTGAGAACAACTATTCCTGTAGTCGCAAAAGTTCCGATAAAACAACTGGTTAAAATACAGGGCGAATTAATGGTACCAGTAGATCAAACAGTTTCTATTCCCTTGAAAAAAGTGATTTCAACACCGGTACTGGAACCCTTTACAGCAAGCGTAAAAACTACCAATGACCTGGAAACCAGTTTTAAATCTGCATTGAAAGCAAACGCTACTTTCAGTCAGCCGCTGCGTGTAGTGCAAATGGATTCGTTACGAATAGAACCGTCTAAAATAAAATTTAGTATTAAAAAGTAGACGCAAAAAAAAGGCACTTCATTTTGAAGTGCCTTTTTTATTTATATGCAATCGAAATTATTGAATTAACTGCAAGGTTTCCGCCGCCATTTGTGCATTGTATTCATCCGCTAATTGCTTATGATTTACAATATCTAAAATGGTACCGATTAAGCATAAACCGCCCGTGAAGAAATACAACAAACCCATCCCGATTTGTCCTACTAAAAAGCGCTGAATACCTGCAAAACCAAGCAATCCCACGCAGGAAATAATTAAAATCATTTCTGCTTCTCTTCTTTTAGAACTGTATACGGACACGAAATTTCTGAGTTTATCGTCCGATAAATTGGCAGTAAGATTTTTAAGATTCATCATTTCTGTTGGTGTAACAGATTTAAGATTTAAAAACGGATTTTCCATAAGATTGATTTTGGTTGTTTTGATAAATATTTTTTATTAGTTGTAAAACTCTGTAAACTATTACAAGGAGTGCAAAAGTTCCCAGCCAGTGTATTTGAAATGATTTGATAATATCGCCATGCAGTAAATAAGAAATGGAATGACCAATCCCGCAACCCGGACACCATGTAAATCCTAATCGATTAAATAAGCAAAAGGAAAAATGCGATTCCGCCGGGTTAATCATCGCCAGATAAATCAACGAAACAATCCAAAAGGATAATTCAAACGAAAAATATTTTTTTATTGTATTCACTTTATTCTTAGCGTACCTTGCGTCTTCGCGTGAAAAAAAATTACACGAAAAAATCCGGTGTCAAATCAGCACCTGGTTTTACCGCATACTGCTCCAAATCCGTAATTCCTTCGCTGATTAAAACTTCATCATCCATAAAAAAGTTCCCGGTGGTAGTTTTCCCATCGCGTTTCAAAATACAATAAGCAGCATCTGCCATAATAGATGGCTTGCGAGATGAGTTCGCAACAGATTCACCTCCCAATAAATTTAACACAGCTGCTGTGGCAATTGTCGTGCGTGGCCACAAGGCGTTCACACCTACTTTTCCTTTGTATTCACCACCCAAACCTAAGACAACCAAACTCATTCCGAATTTGGCAATAGAATATCCGGTGTGTCCGGCAAACCAACGTTCGGTGATGGAAGTTAATGGTGGTGACAACATTAAAATATGCGGATTTTCTGCTTTCAATAAATAGGGCATACATAATTTAGAACACAAAAACGTGCCGCGCGTATTGATGTCTTGCATCAAATCGTAACGTTTCATTTCTAATTGCGCCAATGGCGATAAATTGATGGCTGATGCATTATTGATTAAGATATCAATACCGCCAAAAGTTTCTACGGTTTGTTGCACAGCAGCTGCTACTTCCTCTTCATTGCGGATATCGCATTTAATGCCCAGGCCTTTGCCGCCTGCTTTATTCATATCTTCTGCAGCAGTGTAAATCGTGCCGCCGAGTTTAGGATTTTCTTCCGTGCTTTTCGCAGCGATGACGATGTTAGCACCTTCTGCAGCTAAACGCATTCCTATGGCGTGACCAATGCCGCGTGTGGCACCGGATATAAAGACTGTTTTGTTTTTGAATGACATAAAATGAATTTGAGAATTGAAAATTTACTTGTTTACAAATGTAAATATTTAATTGATTAAAAAAACGTATTTTGTATGAAACAATACGGATGCAATTTCCCGGTCCTGAATACCGACAACGCTGTGATACACCTGCCGACCAACTCGTGCAACAACTGTTTGATGCTTACGGCGATAAAACGGCAAGGCAAATCTATCTGCAGCTGATTCATACCTTTTCGCAAATTGATATTCAAAGTCTGCCGAAAGAAATCGTGGATTTCCATAGAACGAATGAGAAAAACATTACGGTAAAACATCCTGAAAAAATAGAATTGGCGGCAGATTTTTTTCAATCAAACGGGCATTCTATGTTTCTGATTTTAATAACGAAATGCTTGCCGCAATTATACTCCTCCTATCGTGGCTCCAAAGTTTTATACGAAACCGGATATCTGGTAGGAAAAGACAATGAAACACTTGTTGCCCGCCGTTTAATGGAAACCGCACAGTTCTTTATCGACATCATGAGTAAGGGTTCTTTTCAGCCCGGTCATTACGGATTTTTTTCCGCCACCAAAGTGCGCATCATTCATGCATACGTACGCAAATTTATGTGGGATAAAGGCTGGAATGAAAAGTTCTCCGGCGAATACGACCAGCCCGTTTGCCAGGAAGATATGATGGGTACTTTGCTCGCGTTTTCAGTCTGCAACATTGAAGGCATTCGCAAGATGGGTTTGCTGGTTTCCGAAGAAGAGGCGGATGCTATTGTCTACACCTGGTACATTGCCGGAAAACTGTTAGGTGTTGCCGATGAATTTAATCCGGATTCGTTTGAAGAAGGACATCTATTGTTTCATCATCTCATTCACAAAGAGAAAAAATTAGGTATGGAGAACAAGGCATTGGTGGATGCCATTTTAAATTTCATGCGCAGCATATTTACACCTGCGGCTTTAAACAATACAGCCTTAAAAAAACAAAACAAACTGCCGGAATTGCTCGTCAGTTATCTGGTGGGCAAAGAAGTTTCACCTTACATCGGATTAGATTATCACACAGATAATTATTACAAACACGTTTTAAAAGGAATTGCCCTTGTGTTGCCAAATATCTTTATCCAGTCACGAAAAAATATAATGGCGCAGAACATCGTTGTCGACAACTCGGCGAAACTTGTAGCTGGTATTTTCCAGTACATCAAAGACACCTATAAACTGGAATTCAGGATTCAGGAAGCGATATTAATTGACTGGAAATTGAACAAGTATTTAAACAGCTATGGGCTGAAAGAAATTAATGCTGTGTAATTACAGTAGGTTTATTAATCTGTTTAACGCTTGTAATCCAGTATATAATTTTCAATCTCCCGGATACTATTCTCCATATCATAAATAATCTTGTAAGCATCCATACGCATTACATATAAACCCAAAGATTCCAGATACACATCTCTAATTTTATCCTTTTCAATAATAGCTTCCTCATTATGTGTAACACCATCAATTTCTATTACCAATCGTAATGCATGACAATAAAAATCAACAATATACTTTCCTATTGGTTTTTGACGGTGAAAATCATATCCGTAAAAAGCATCTCCTTTCAGGTATTTCCATAGTTTGGCTTCCGAATGAGTCGGATTATTTCGCAATGCTCTTGCATACGGTTTCAGGTACTTTTCGTACGTTATTTTCATAATAGTTTTT
>JADLAJ010000202.1 GCA_020848255.1 Chitinophagales bacterium | reverse complement strand
TAATCGGACATCCGGCAAGTATGACCCACGGCAGTATTCCTTTGGAAGAACGTAAAAAAACAGGCGTGGTAGATTCATTGATTCGTTTAAGTATTGGTATTGAAGACGCCGATGATTTAATTGAAGACCTGAAAATTGCAATTGGATAGCATGAAAAAAACAAACGTATTCTTTGTATTGTTTTTTGCAATTGGTTTAACAAATCAATTATACGCACAAGTATCACTTGCAGATTCCTTATTCAAAAAAGGACAATGGGCAAGCGCTGCAAAAGAATACAATAACTATCTGCAAAATAACCCGAAAGATAAACCAGGTTTACAGTTAAATAAGATTGGGCAATGTTATTTTAATTTGCAACAATATGAAGAATCAATAGCAGCGTATAAAAAATCTGTCGGATACAATGGTAGTTCCGGCATCATGTATAACATCGCATGTATATATAATAAACTATCACAAAAAGATAGTGCTCTTGTTTGGCTGGATAATGCTGTTACTGCAGGATATACACAATATCAATCTACATTAGATGATGAAGATTTAATAAATTTGAAAGATGATGCTAAATTTAAAACCATTTTAGAAAAAATAAAAAAGAGCTTTTCACCTTGTTCTTTTCAACCCGAATCGCATCTGTTTAATTTTTGGATTGGTGAATGGAAAGTATACAACTTACAAGGACAGCAAACAGGTACGAGTAAAATAGAACAAATTTTAAACGAGTGTGTCATACAGGAAAACTGGACAGATTATTTCGGTAACAAAGGAAAGAGTTTTAATTTTTATAACGCAGATACAAAACAATGGCAACAAACCTGGGTGGACGATAAAGGAAGCGTTATAGAATTTATTAATGGAAAGTATAATGATAATGCAATGCGTTTTCATTCATCAAGACAACTTATAAGCAATGGTAAAAAGTGCAACAGAAGATTATCATTTTTCAATATCAACGAAAATGAAGTCAGACAATTAGGAGAGATATCTTTTGATAATGGAAATACCTGGACAATAGAATATGATTTCAAATACATTAGAGAGAAATAGTTTATCTTTTATCTATTAGAATGAGTTACACTGTTATTATATTAGCCTTAGCACCGGCACTAGCCTTTTGCGGATACGTCATACATAAAGACCGTTTCGAAAAAGAACCAAAATGGCTGATGGTAATGGCGTTTGGCTTTGGCATATTCAGTGTTTTTCCGGCAGCGGTAACATCCGTATTGGGCGGCAGTTTTATTGTTCAAAATGGAAATTTCATAAACACTGCGGTATTTGCATTTCTGGTAGTGGCACTGAGTGAAGAATTTGCCAAGTTTTTTTTCCTGCGTTATATCTTATACAAACGAAAAGAATTTAATGAGCCGCTGGACGGGATTGTGTATGCAGTGATGATAGGTATGGGCTTTGCGGCTTTTGAGAACCTGTTGTATGTGGCGCAAGGCGGCGTAAGTGTGGCGCTCATGCGCATGCTGACGGCGATTCCCGCACACGCAGTATTTGCAGTAATAATGGGTTATTATGTTGGTTTGGCAAAATTTGATTTAACGCACCGTTCCGAATTGATTCGTAAAGGATTATTGTTTCCGATGCTGTTACACGGTGCTTATGATTTTTTTCTGCTTCAAATAAGTATTCCCGGCTTGTCAGTATTAGCCTTCATCGGTTTATGGTTTGCCGGCAAACACATCGTTTACATTCTGAAACAATCCAGCGAACATTCATCCATTAACGGAGGTCAGCAGTAATGATTTCACACCAAACCATCGACCTGTTGAATTTTTACCACGATAAATACAATCGAAAGGATTTTATTAGCGATGATCCGATTTCTATCCCGCACCGGTTTTCTAAAAAGCAGGATATAGAAATTGCAGGTTTATTTGCCGCAACGCTCGCATGGGGAAATAGAAAATCTATCATCAACAGCTGTAATAAACTGATGACGCTGATGGATAATCAGCCGCATGATTTTATACTGCATCATTCTGTTAAAGAATTAAAATCTTTCACAACATTTGTTCATCGCACATTTAATGCAACGGATGTTTTATATTTTATAGAATTTCTGAAACAGCATTACAAAACACATGATTCGCTTGAAAATTTATTTTTGAAAGAAGATGCAGAGCAGGCATTAATTAATTTTCACAATTCTTTTTTTTCACTGGAAGATTTTCCTCACAGAACAAAAAAACACATTGCCACACCGGAACGCAAATCGACATGCAAACGCATGAATATGTATATGCGCTGGATGGTGCGCAGAGATAAAAACGGCGTGGATTTCGGAATTTGGAATAAAATAAAACCTGCTATTTTAATGTGTCCGCTGGATGTGCACGTAGAAAATTATGCACGTAAATTAAACTTAATAGAAAGAAAACAACGCGACTGGTTGACAGTTACCGAATTAACGTGTAACTTAAGAAAGATTGATGCTAATGATCCCGTGCGGTTTGATTTTGCGCTTTTCGGAATGGGTATAGAGAAAATAATCGTTTAGATTTTGTCTTTTACACATCGCTTAAAAATGATGGAAGATTCACAACAAATACAAGAGTACACCTTACAGTTGCTGGAAGAAAACGATGTAAGTTTTTCTTCATTTTCTGAATTCAGGAAACATATTATCCAACGTATAAACGAATGGATCAATAATGACTTCGAGCATTTGCTGTACATGCTGTATCGAATAGACGTGCATGAAGATAAAGTGCGAAAATTAATGGCGGCACATAAAGGTGAAAACGCTGCGGAAGTAATTGCCGATTTAATCATTGAACGACAGAAACAAAAAATTGAAACCCGTAAATTATTCCACATGGAAAAACCGGCTGATGTGGATGACAGTGAACTGTGGTAATATATGACCAAACCATCCGTAGAATACGCCTGTAAGGTTTTGCCGCTTGGAAATGCTGCTTCCATAGCGATTGTTGTCAGTATCTCATTATCTGTCATGTATATCGGGATATTTACAGGAATCCCTGTTACGGTAAACATTATTTTGTTTGTGGGGTCGATGTTTCTGCTGCTGAATTTTTTAACGACTTATGCAACATTTACAATTTCAGAAAACAAATTATTAAGAACATTAAATTCAACAAATTTTCTGACGAAAACCGCAACGGCTAAAGAATACGAATGGAAAGATGTGAAAGCCTATAAAAACGGAAAAGATAAAGGAAGATACAGAGGTGAATTTCAATTTCTGGAAATAAAATTCAGAAATGGCGACGAATGGAAGGTAACCGATATGTACGGGGAAGGGAAATCAGACTTTAACCTGTTTCAGCAATATTTTATAGAAAATGTGGAAGCATTTAACAGCGAACACAAAATACAGCCACCTGCTTCCGCAGTAAAAACAGCTGTTACATCCATACCGGACGAAGGATTGTTTATTAAACGCAGAAAGACTTTTTATGAAACCATCTGGGGGAAAATAGTTACTGTACTGTTGGGTATTTTTATACTGTTTATATTTTTGTTTGCCCGCCCGTATATGAACGGATTCTCCGTTTTTAAATTATATTTTGTGCTGATTCCTGGTTTTGCATACATGGCTTACAGAAGCTTTGTCAAAACGGAAGAATAAATTTAACCGAGCGACACATCCAGAATATCATCCTGCCCTTTGTAAAATTCATCCTGAATTTCACCAACCAATTCCGTATCAAAAATAGCAGGTCGTTCACTTATTTCGTGATAAGCGATTACATTCTCTGCAAAATAATGTACTACAAAACTTTTGCGGGTTAACTCCTTGTTCAGCATAGGTTCCCCTCCGTGAATGAGATTGCCGTGCCAGATAAGCACATCCCCTTTTTTAGCGGTAAAAATTTGTTTCTGCAAATTATTCTGCCGGATAACTTCTTGAGCCTTTTCTTCATATTTTTTATTGGCATCACCATCTAACATAAAGCGATTATTCGTGTTTTCATAATCGCTGTTAGTAATATACGGCAATCTGTGGGAGCCGGGGAAATAAGACAAAGGCCCTTGTTCCAAAGAAATATCTTCTAATGCAAACCAGGCAGCAATAAGATAACCCTGCGGAAAGGTACTCATGTGTATGGAATCGGAATGCGACTGCTGTTCACTTCCTTTTAAAAAATTAATGGTTTGAAAAGGCAATACTTTTTTATCCAGAATAAAAGATAATAAATCCAATAGTTTCTTTTCTTTTATCACTTTACGGATGGTAAAAGATTGCCGGTAAGCGTTAAAAATTTTCTTGTGGGTATAATTAAAATCGACTGCATTTTTTTCCAGTAGATTATCTATATCATTATTGATGGCGTCCACGGTTTCTTCATCTAAAAAATTTTCCCAAATCAAAAAACCGTTCTTATGCCATTGTAAAAGCTGGGTTTCTATATTTTCCGGGAAATGACAAAAAACCGGATGATTCTGAATATCTTTTTCATTGATGATGGTATCCAGCCACGGAGTCTTTGCTTTTTTACCAATGAAATCTTTGTGAGAAATACTTTTATAGATGGATTTATTTATCTCAAAATAGGGATACAAATGTTTATTTTGTGCCAGTCCTTTTCTGTGCAGTAAATTATAAAAAAAATGAAGCAAACGAATGTTGCGAAAAGCACCGGTATATTTCTGAATAAATTTTTGCATTCTGATTTATAAAGATAAATGTTTAATTTTAAGTATGGCAAAAACGAAAAAAGAAAAGAAGGATTCAACAACTATTGAGGATATACAATTAATCGATAAACAGCATGAAGAAGATGCAATAGCACCGCAATTTTCTGTTTCAACAGATGTTTTGATGCCTGAGCTTGAAGAGTTGGTAAAGAAAAACCCCAATCGTTTAATCGGCTGCGGGGGTTAATATTTTCAAACGTTAATGATAAAGCATGTCAAAAAATAAGATAAAAGGCAAACAGCATCCTAATTCTAATTCAACAACGAGTCCGCAAACAAAAACAGTAAAATTGAATCCAACAAAAAATCAGCCTGATTATCTTTTATGGGGATTTGGATTTGCAGTTGTTTTAATCACCTTTTTTGTATTTAAGCACAGCCTTAATTTGCAGTTCGTAAATTGGGACGACCCCTATAATCTTCTCGAAAACGAAACACTCAAAATATTTGCGTACAGCTGGAGCTGGAAAGGCGTTAAAACCATTTTTACAACAGATGTTATCGGTAACTATAACCCATTACCGATTCTTACATTTGCGATGGAAAAATATTTCTTCGCACCGGACCCGGTGTTAAATCCTTTTGTATTTCATTTCAATAATTTATGGATGCATTTGGTTTGTACACTTTTAGTATACATCCTTTTTATAAAACTGAATATAAACAAAACAGCAGCATTTATTGGCGCCTTGCTGTTTGGTATTCATCCCATGCGCGTAGAGTCTGTTGCCTGGATTACAGAACGAAAAGATGTATTGTACGGTATGTTTTTTTTAGCCGCATTAATCACCTACATCAATTACACGCAATCCCAAAAACATAAAACCAAATGGTTTATTGCAACCATAGTACTTTCTTTGTTTTCTTATTTCGCTAAGATACAGGCAGTAACCTTGCCGCTTTCCATGGTGGCTATTGATTTTCTTCTCAAGCGCGACTGGAAATCTCCAAAAATAGTAATCGCAGAAAAACTTCCATGGTGGGTGCTTTCACTCAGTTTTGGTTTGATAAATATTTATTTCCTGAAAAGCCAGAACTCTCTTAACTCCGACCAAAGCGTGGTCGCTTTTAATTTTCTGGATAAACTGGCCGTAGGTGCTTATTCTTACGCTATATATATCATTAAGTGGATTTATCCTTACAGAATGTCGCCGTTGTATCCGTATCCGCCAAAATTGCCCATACAGGCATATATTGCGTTGGCCGTAGTACCTGTTTTGCTTGCCGCATTTTTATTCTGGACGATAAAAAATAAAAAATACGATTTGCTGTTTGGCTGGATGTTTTTCACGTTCAATGTCATGTTTCTGTTGCAAATTGTTGGCGCCGGACAAGGTTTTCTGGCAGACCGTTTTACATATATCGCTTATATCGGCTTATTCTACATCATGATAAAAGGATTTGAATGGGCCATATCACAAAAACCGGCGTTAAAATTACCATTACAAATTGCGGCAGCTGTTTATTTAATTCTGTTTGGATTTTTAACGATGCGACAACTGAAGGTTTGGGAAAACAGTGAAACACTTTGGGAACATGTGAAAGTGTATTACCCCGACAGTCCGCTGGCATGGAAACAAGCAGGCAATTATTACCGTGACGAGAAGAAAGACTTTGCAAAAGCGGTGCTGAATTATCAGGAAGCTATCAGAATGGAACCGAAAGTAGCGTATACCTATAATGGTTTGGCAAAAGCCTATCTGGATCAGGCTTTCCGGCTGGATCCCAAGCTGATTGACTTTAAGCAACAGCAAAATGAGCTGATACAACAAGCCATACAAAGCTATAACTCAGCTATCCGGCTGGACTCCATCAATGGCCGTCCCGATAAAAAAATTGCCGGGGAGATTATTGTCAACCGCGGTGTTGCTTATGCTGTGATAGGAAACATGGATTTTGCCTTGAGAGACTTGAATGATGGCCTTAAGGTTAATCCTGAAAATACAAATGGATACCTGAATCGTGCGTTGATATATTTTAACATGAATCAGTACGAATTATCACTGAAAGATGATGAAGCATATCTGAAATTAAACCCGTTCAATGCCGATATCGTTTACGGAAGAGGCTTGTGCAAATTTGCGCTGAACAGAACAGAGGAATCCATCACAGATTTTAGCAATGCCATCGCGCTAAAAAATACCCAACCGCTTTTTTATCTGGCACGATCAAAAGCATATCGTAAACTGGGCAATGTAAGTGCATCTGTCAACGATGCCAGACAAGCGAAACAAATGGGAGCAGATGTTCCGACAGAGCTATTACAATAAAAACGGAATATGAAAATTGAAGATTTTAATAACAAAACATTTCACTTAGTCAAAGATGTTCCGTTAATCAGTCCGCCCAAGTTAACACCCTTAATTGCAGACCCAACCGTTTTGTTGCCACACGAAACGCCCGATCAAAAATGGCACCTGTTTGCGCATTCAGTTTTTGGTGTGCAGCAATTTGTATCTGAAAACGGAATAGAGTGGCAGAAGAAAAATGTAGTGGTCCGTGCGTCGATGCGGCCTTTCATTTTTAAAGAAAACGATACTTTTTATTTATTTTACGAAAAATACAACAGCGTAAGAACGATATTTTCTTTTCTTCCAGGCGTAAAATGGTATTCAGAAATTGAGGTGACTTCGTCCTGCGATTTAATTCAATGGACGAAGCCGAAATCGCTCATTCAACCTGCTTTAGGTTTTCATCAGGATACAACATTGGGAAAAGCAGTCAGCAATCCTTGTTTACTAAAAATAGGAAATAAATACCGTTTGTATTATTCCTCTTCTTTGGTCAAAATCCCCGATTGCGGATTTAATGAACCTTTGCATATTACTTATGCAGAAAGTGACAACATTGATGGTAATTATATCAGTGCGACATCACCGCTTTTCTCTCCCTCAAAAGAAAGCAAATGGAATAATTTAGGGGCCGGTTCTATGAAAGTAATTCCCTGCGAAGACGGATTTGTAGCATTTCAAAACGGCATTTACGAACACAATGGAACATCCGGTTCTGCGATTTGTATTTTGTATTCAAAAGATGGGGTGCAATGGAATTATTTACAAGATGAACCGGTGTTAAAACCAAATCCTGCAATTAGCTGGATGGCCAGCCATATTTATGCCTGTGATGTGAAACTTTATGATGGAAAAATTTATCTCTATTTCAACGCCCGTAATCATGCACATTGGAGCAAAGGAAGCGAACATATCGGATTGGCTACGGCTGCTTTCTGATGCGGCTTAATGTTTCGGGAGTTATACCGAGATAAGAAGCGATATAAAGATGCGGTACCCGATCGAAAATTTTCGGCTGATATTTCAGCAAATGCTCCAGTCGTTCTTTTGCCGGAAGAAAGCGCAGCAGCTCATTTTCCTCGTGGTTTTTTTTAATGAAATACTGAAAGATGTTTTTTGCAAGGCTCTCCAGTTTCGGGATTTCTTGGTATAAAATTTCCAGATCTGTTTTTGACATGGAATGGATAATACTGTCTTCCTGTAATTCTAAAGAAACAACTGCAGGAAACCCGGTAATGAAACTTATGAAGGATGTGGTCAATTCATTTTCAAAAGAAAAACGAATGGTAATTTCTTTAGTATCGAGGTAAGAAAAAGTACGCACCGCACCTTTTTGTATAAAGTAGTAATGATGACAGACTTTTCCGCTTTTTTCCAGTAATGTTCCCTTGGAGAGTTCCTGTACGGTAATTCTGCTGCGTACCGTTTTCCATTCTTCTTTGGAAAGCAAGCTAAACCCGGACATATATTGCTCAAATTCCGTCATGTGCGAAAATTAAGGAATGTATATTGAAATAATCTGATCTAAAGTAAAAAAAGAAAAGACTCGGGCAGAGGATTTATATCCGTGTGTGCCGCCGGCGGACAAGGCATTACGATGATTTTGGAGAAGTAGTTAAAACAAAAAAGCCAACTAACATTGCTGCTAATTGGCTTTTTCTGCTCTCCCTGCTGGACTTGAACCAGCGACCCTCTGATTAACAGTCAGATGCTCTAACCAACTGAGCTAAGGAAGAATCTTTCAGTTTTTATTGCTGTTTGAATCAGCACCTTTATCTGTACTCGGGAAGAATACACAATTTCGGAGTGCAAATGTAGGACAATAAAAATAAATATGCAATCTTTGCAAAAAAAAATTCATGAGTCTTTTAACAGTAGGTACAGTTGCTTTCGATGCCATAGAAACTCCCTTCGGCAAGGTAGACAAAATCACAGGTGGCTCCGGCAACTATATTTGTCAGTCTGCGGGTCACTTTACCAATGATATGCAATTAGTTAGCGTTATAGGCGATGATTTTGACCAAAATGAACTGGCTTACCTGAAATCCATTGGAACAGACATTGACGGCATCCAGGTAAAGGAAGGGGAAAAATCTTTTTTCTGGAGCGGAAAGTACCATATGGACCTGAATCGCAGAGATACACTGGTAACAGACCTGAACGTGCTGGCTGCTTTTGACCCGATTTTGCCCGATAAATATAAAACAGCAGAATTTTTGATTCTGGGGAATATCGACCCCACTTTACAGGCAAAAGTAATCGCACAGATGATTGAACGTCCTAAGCTAATTGCTATGGATACCATGAATTTCTGGATGGATATTGCATTAGAGCCATTGAAATCTGTCTTAAAAATGGTGGATTTACTGATTGTAAATGAAGAAGAAGCTCGTCAGTTGACCAACGAATATTCCCTGGTGAAAGCAGCTAATAAAATTATAGAAATGGGTCCGAAATTCCTGATTATCAAAAAAGGAGAGCACGGAGCCTTATTATTCCACGGAAACCGCGTATTCTTCGCACCGGCATTGCCTTTAGAAGACGTTTTTGACCCAACAGGTGCTGGTGATACCTTTGCCGGCGGATTTATGGGTTATTTAGCGAAAACGAAAGATTTATCGTTTGAAAACATGAAACGTGCCGTTATCTATGGTTCTGCGATGGCAAGTTTTTGCGTGGAAAAATTTGGACCACAACGTTTGAAAGAAGTTACTCCGCAGGAAATCGAAGAACGCGTACAGGTATTTATAGATCTGGTAGATTTCGACATCATTTTACAATAAAAAGAAAATTCAATAAGAATAAAAGGCTGAACATTTCTGTTCAGCCTTTTATATTCTACAGGAATTAATGTTAAACAATTCCTAATTGAATCGGCAACAAAAATAATCTCTTACATTTATTCAAAATTCAACAAATGCATCATTTATTGAACAAAAATCTTCTGGTTTTCTCTTTGGCTGTAATCTTTTTAAGCGGTTGTAAAAAAGAAGATTTGAGTGCCAGAAAAGAAGGCTTATCAGATGTAAGTAAATACGATGCAAAACCTGCCTTGCAATGGATAGATATGTATCGCAATATCGTCATTGGTACAGGTATTAACCCGCCACGTGCCGCCAGAGTATATGCTTATGCGGGCATCACTCTCTACGAAAGTGTGGTGAATGGCATCAGCGGAAATAAATCTTTACAGGGACAGCTGAATGGATTTAATGCAAATTCCATCCCGGCCAATACCGATTCTTTGGATTATGTGATTGTCTTGAACGAAGCCTTAAGCCTTTTGGCAAAATGTGATACCATCATACCGAACCTTCCACAATCCTATAAAGATAATGTAGATACACTGCATGATGTCATACTCAGATCGAGAGCAGGAGTACTGGATTCTATTGTTGCCAAATCAAAAGCGAGAGGCGTGGTCGTGGCAGAAGCAATCATGCAGTACGCGGCCACAGACAATTTCCTGACCGTAAAAAATTTACCGCTGTATGTGGTTCCTCCACGTGATGCCCTGCACCCTTGGTACTGGGAGCCAACAGATGCTGCACATTTAAAACCTGCAGAACCTTACTGGGAACAAATGCGCCCTTTCGTTCTGGATTCATCTGCAGAAATGGAAATCCCGCAATCCGTTGCATTTACGGTAGATACGGCATCAGCTTTCGGAAGACAGGCAAGAGAAGTACAGGAAACGGTAAACAGTAAAACTGCGGAGCAAAATAATATAGTGTTGTGGTGGCGCGACCAGACCTTTGCACAAACACCTGCCGGCCACTGGATGGGTATTGTGCAGTATGTGCTGCATGTAAAGGGGTATAAACTTGATAAAGCTGCTGAGTTGTACGCATTGGTGGGTATTACTACTTCCGATGCCTTTATTTCCTGCTGGGATGCAAAATATAAATACAACCTGCTGCGTCCGGAAACCTATATCCGTGCTTATATCGACCCATTTTGGACAACGGGGCAGGGTAGCGACATTACACCAACTTTTCCGGAATATCCGTCCGGGCATTCGGTTTGTTCGGGAGCTGCGGCAAAAGTGCTGACCGATGCATTGGGTACCCTTGCCTTTACGGATAGCATCAATATCACGCTGGGTTATCAACAGCGTTCATTCCTTTCTTTTGATGAAGCAGCAAATGAAGCAGCCATGTCTCGTTTATATGGAGGTATTCATTACAGAGATGCTATACAAAGCGGATTGCAACAAGGCAGAAATGTGGGACAGAAAGTAACGAACACCATCCATTTCAGATAAAAAAACAAAAAGTCCCGATAAAGAATCGGGACTTTTTTTATGAGAACACTTCAAATTAATAAAATTCAGAACCCGGCATTTCCAAAACCAATTTGGCATCAAATAATTCCGCCGGTGTGTGATATCCGGGTTTCAGTGTTTTGTCCGCCAGTATTTTTTGTGTTATGATAAGAGACATTTCTGCCGTCAGTTTATAGCCTTCCGCTGTTTTGAGACGGGCTTCCGCCACGTCGCCTTTGGCGTTCATTACTTTTCCATACACCAGAGATTTCCCCTTTTCGCGTTGTTCCTCCGTAGGTCCGGTAATATTTTTATCTACATACGCCTGAATTCTCTTTTTTACAAAGCCAATACGAACAATAGGATTGAATAAAAATTGCAGTTTCATCATGTTGTAACTGCTTTTCGGAACTCCTGTAAACACTTTTATATTTGGAATACCTGTTGTGTGATAGGCGGTTGAAACATCGCCCCAGGGAATGGTCATGCAAAATAATTGTTTGCTTCCAAAGTCTACTACCTTGCCTTCCTTGCCGGTTGCTTGCGTCAGTATTTTTCCGTTTTCTCTTACCGCTCCTGATCTTCCCAAACCTTCTACCATGGTGCTCATGGTACCATGAGAGATGCTGCCGCCCAGGCCTGCCCAGGCCAGTTCCAAATGCGTGGCATCCGGCATTTTTTCATGCAGGTATTTTGCCATACAATCGGTGGGCACCACATCAAATCCAACACCCGACATTACAATAATATTTTTTTCTGCCGCTTTTTGATGGAATGATTTTACCAGCTCAAATACTTCAATTTCTCCCGTGATATCCAGATAATGCGTGCCAGCCTGCAAACAGGCTTTCACCATTGGTTTTGCCGTTCTGCTAAAAGGGCCGGCGCAGTTTAGCACTAATGGGAATTTAGAAAGCTGCGATGCTGCCAAAGCAATATCCTCTAACCCGAAGATTAAATACTCCAATCCGAATGCATCGGCGATGGGCTTTACTTTACTTTCGGTTCTGCCGGCAAGTGTTGGTTTCAAGCCAATCTTTACGGCATGTTCTACTGTAATTTTGCCTGTATAACCGCTGGCACCGTAAATCAGAAATGACATATTTTTTGTTTTTAACTTCATTGCGAGGCACGAAGCAATCTCCTTAATTTATACAGATTGCTTCCGACTTCGTTCTTAGTCGTCGTAATGACGTGGCTAATTAATTTTTATCAATCTCAATAATACTTACCACCGCATTTTTACTTTCGCTTTGAGCAGAAAACACAATGCGGCCTTGGTTAGAACCATATTGTACATTAGTCAATGCACTACTGTTTAAGGCACTCATCACTTTTGCTTTGTAATCGCCCTGTGCACTATTTATTACTGTATTTGTTTGGTTGTAATCTATAGGCTCTTTCGTTAACACAATCGCCATCCTATCTTTATTGCCTATGTTATCTGCTTGCAGTGATTGGCTTTTCGGAAATAATCGATAGCCTGTGATGCCACAAAATGCAGTATGTTTCGGTGAATACGGAAACAACACATAACTGCTGCCATCGGTTTCTTGTCCAAAAATATAAATATAACACTCAATGGAATTTTGTACTTCTATTTTAAATTTCGTGCCTTTTGCAATTGGTGTAGTAGTAGAAAATAAATTTCCTGAATTCGTTAAGCTGATATATTTTTTGGTATCGTTGTTTACTAAACCAATAGCACATTCAAATTTGCGCGCTGCCATTTCGCCGCGTTTTGGCAAGGGCTGTAAAGCATACGCTTCTTTATTAAAATGCATGAAGTCTTTATAGCGCACCCAGGCAACACCATCTTCGCCCCAACTTGGCCCCCAGCTGTTCATAATCTGAAACGCACCGCCTTCCAGTCGGTCGTCGTAGCCGATGATGCACATGCAATGTCCGCCAAACCCTTCCATATCATAATCATCCTGCGTAGGTATCCACATTTTTTTGCCCATCATATCTTGCATAAAAGAACCACCCACCATGTTGCCAATAATTACAGGCGCACCTTTTGCCAGATATTGTTTGATAGCAAAAAAATCTGTTTGGTAATCATCACCATCTTTCGATAAGCGCTCGTATCCGCGAATTTTAAATTGCTGTGCGGCCTGCAAAACCTGCTGATTCGGCTCACGTGAACAACTTTGGTCGGTATATTCAAAATATTTTTTCGGAATATCACCAGCCTGCTCCATAACTTTACAGGCATTGATAATATATGCACCCTGGCAATTTTCATGACCAATTTGATTGTATACAAAAGAAGGGCTCATGGCAATTTCATCCGGATTTTGGCCGGTGGAGGATGCTTCTAAAATGGTGCGTGCTGCATAAGAACTGCCCCAGCCAACGCAAGAACCCTGCTCGCCCTGATCCATACGTGATGGTGCGAATTTTAATAAACTTACATACTCCGGCAACGGATTTTTTTCATATTCTGAAAGTGCAGCAGCCACTTCTGCTTTGTCATACACTTCTTGTTTCATTTCTGCACCAGTGGCTAAACTCGTTTGATTTGAATTGGAAGGCAAGCCGCCACCGCCAAGCAATCCACTTTTAAACAAGAAAAACGCACCGATCAATAAAATTGGAATGCCTATTAATGGTTTTTTGAAAACTAATTTTAAAATGATGGGCAAGAAAGCCGTTAAGCAACCGCTGCCACCGGGCAAGCCGCCTCCACCACCGCCACGCGAACCACCGCCGCCATCGTTACTTGGAACATACTCTTGTTGCTGGTTATCGTCATCGACCATTCTGATAGGCATAGCTAAAAATTTAGATTGGAAAAATATGAATAAAAAATGAGATTGAGAAAAAGAAAAAAACGCTGCAAATACAGCGTTTTTAAGATATTAGAATATAAAATAATATTATCCTATCAAACCTTGTTTCAATAAATATTCACCAATTTGAACAGCGTTCGTAGCAGCGCCTTTGCGTAAGTTATCAGCCACAATCCACATGTTTAATGTTTTTGGCTGTGTTTCGTCGCGGCGAATTCTACCAACGAATACTTCGTCTTTTCCATGTGCATCCATCGGCATCGGATATTTATGATTTGTTGGATCGTCAACTACAATCACACCTTCTGCTTTTTCTAAAATTGCAAAAATATCAGCCAGTTCAAATTCGTTTTCAAACTCAATATTTACGCTTTCACTGTGGCCGCCCATCACGGGAATACGAATCGTAGTAGCCGTCACTTTAATATTCTCATCGCGCATGATTTTATTGGTTTCTTTCACCATCTTCATTTCTTCTTTGGTGTACCCGTTATCCATAAACACATCAATTTGCGGAATCACATTCAAATCGATTTTGTATTTGTATGCCATTTCACCTTCCACGCCATTGCGCTCATTCATCAATTGGTCTACCGCTTTTTTTCCTGTGCCGGTCACCGACTGATACGTAGAAACCACCACACGTTTGATTTTATATTTTTCGTGTAATGGATTCAATGCCACCACCATTTGTATAGTTGAGCAATTCGGATTGGCGATAATTTTATCTTCTTTGGTTAACGCATCTGCATTGATTTCCGGTACCACCAATTTTTTGGTTGGATCCATGCGCCAAGCCGACGAATTATCTACTACGGTGATGCCAGCTTCTGCAAATTTTGGTGCCCATTCTAAAGAAGTAGAGCCACCGGCAGAAAACAGCGCCAAATCAGGTTTCATATCAATAGCGGTTTGCATGGTTACTACCGTGTATTCCTTTCCTTTAAATTCTATTTTCTTGCCAGCCGAGCGCTCGGAAGCCACCGGAATTAATTCTGTTACGGGAAAGTTTCTCTCTGTCAAAACTTTCAACATTTCGCCACCTACTAAACCAGTGGAACCTACTACTGCTACTTTCATGGATTATTTTCTTTTATTTAACTACAAAAATAGATAATTAACGGCACTAATATTTTTAATTTAACATTACTAAAACAACCTTTCCTGTTGGAATAACGACATAGATTAGAGATATTTGTTTATCCTGCCGACCCAAATGAGAAAAATTTTATTTTATACATTACTGTTTTTTTCTATCTCAACTTATGCCCAGTTCGAAGAGCATTTTACAGATGGAGGTTTTAACGTAAATCCACATTGGGATACGCTGGGCTCTACTTTTATTGTTGTGAATCAGGTTTTAAATTTTCAAGGTGTCAATAACAGCGGCAAAGCAGCTATGGTTACAGCAGATAATGTTGGCCCGAGTGCACAATGGGAATTTTATCTACGGCTGGGATTTCAGCCAACAGATACAGATAATGTTAAAATTGTTTTAGGTTCCGATGATCAGGAATTGCGCGGAGACTTTAACGGCTATTTTTTAAAGATTGGAAAAAACGGAACTAATGACGGACTGGACTTTTACCGCAAAGACGGCGCAAATGAAACGCTGATAAAAAGTATGTTAAGTGCTCAGTTTATTTCGGGAACAGATGCGAATTTTAAAATTGTAAAAAACAATCTGGGTAAATGGTTTTTTTACTGGAAAAATAATGGACAGACAGATTATACGGTGATTGACAGCCTCAGAGAAAGCACTTATTATTCATCTTCCTATTTTGGGATGATTTGTAATTACACGGCAGCTTCCAAAGATAGTTTCTGGTTTGATGATGTGTATTCTGTTCGCTTACCCTTGGTTTCAACGGATACAATTCCGCCAAATGTTGTAAGAGCTGAATTGATAAACAGTCATCATATTGATGTTTATTTTGATGAGATACTGGATGTGGCATCTGCGCAAACAATTGCGAATTATACCCTCACAACACTAGGTAATCCGACCACAGCTATTCTGGATGCAGCCAATAAAAAATTAGTACACTTGTATTATTCCGTTAGATTTTCTTCTAACACATCTTATACACTGACTAGCAGTTTTGTGAAAGATTCTGTGGGAAATGCGATGACCGTTTCGTATGTAAATGTTATAACTACACCCTATTATGCAATTGCAGGAGATGTAATTGTAAATGAAATTATGGTGAAACCACCAGCCACGGGACTGCCCAATAAGCAATACGTGGAATTACGAAACAACTCTGGTGAAAGCATTCGCCTCAAAGACTGGAAGCTGAATAACCGGAATTTATATGACGGATATTTAGCACCGAACGGATATGTTATTTTATGCCCGGCAGCTGATACTGCAGGATTCAAAGTGTTGGGCAATACAATTGGCGTGAGCAACTGGTCTGCACTTGGATTTAGCGGTGCGGCAACGATAAGAACAGACGACGATATACTGATGGACTCATTGCCTTATACTGATGAAACCTATCAGGATCCGGTAAAACAATTAGGCGGATGGTCGATGGAGCTGGACTCACAACGATATGTGGGCAATTGTCCTAAAGATTTATTTTGGTCCGCTTCTAATAATTCT
>JADLAJ010000201.1 GCA_020848255.1 Chitinophagales bacterium | reverse complement strand
CCTGTGGTAAAATATGAGTCTGCTTTATACGGTGAAGTTCAAAAACCGGGCTTAGGACCTTTGCATACAGAATTTGACGGCAAAGGAAATGCCTATACTTCTTTCTTCGTTTCATCTGAAGTGGTAAAATGGAATATCAAAGATTTAAAAGTACTGGATCGCGTTCCTACTTATTATTCTGTGGGTCACTTATGTATTCCGGGCGGCGACAGCAAAAAACCAAATGCTAAATATTTAATCGCGTACAATAAAATTACGAAAGACAGATATTTACCAACCGGTCCTGAATTAGCACAAAGTGCTCAATTGTATGATATCAGCGGTGATAAAATGCAGCTAATACTTGATTTCCCGACTATCGGCGAACCGCATTACGCACAGGCTGTTTCAGCAGATGTTATAAAAGACAAATCGTTAAAAATATTCAAAATTGAAGACAACGCAAATACGTATGTCGCCAAAGGAGAAGGAGAAACGAAAGTAGTAAGAACGGGCAATAGAATTGATGTTTATATGACTTGTATCCGTTCTCACTTTGCACCGGATAATATCGAAGGTATCAGAATGTGTGACGAAGTGTATATCCATCTGACCAACTTAGAACAAGACTGGGATGTACCGCATGGATTTGCCATCAAAGGTGCTGCTAATGGTGAATTACTGGTCATGCCCGGTGAAACTCAAACATTAAAATGGACACCGGACAAAGTGGGCATGTTCCCTATGTATTGTACAGATTTCTGCAGCGCGTTGCATCAGGAAATGCAGGGATACATAAGAGTATCGCCGGCAGGAAGCAATGTACCGCTAACATTCAGCACGGGAAAAAATATGCCTGCTGCCACTCCTGAAAAAGCAAAATAATTTTATATCAGCAATAGAGGTGGAACAGGTAAAAGAAAACCTGTTCCATTTTTTTTGAATCACACATAAATAAAATGCCATGCAAAAGAATAAATTAAACATATGGATCAGAATCGCAGTGGCCATTTGCGGAATAGCATTGTTTTTAGTTTTATTTGTACCTATCTGGAGAATTGACCTGGCAGCACCACAATATCCGGAAGGTTTACGGATGCTGATTTACGCCAATAAACTGGGAGGTGACGTAGCAATCATCAACGGTCTTAATCATTACATAGGCATGAAAACACTGCACGCAGAAGATTTCATTGAATTTTCCGTACTTACCTACATCATTGGTTTTTATGCACTTCTTTTTATAATCGTAGCAGCCATCGGAAACAGAAAAATGATGTATGCCTTATTTGGCTTGTTTGCTGCCTTTGGTGTTTTGGCTATGGTAGATTTCTGGAGATGGGAATATAACTACGGTCACAATCTGGATCCGAAAGCTGCTATCGTTGTGCCCGGCATGGCATACCAGCCACCTTTAATAGGATATAAACAACTGCTAAATTTCGGAGCGTTCTCTGTACCGGATATTGGCGGATGGATATTTGTCGCAGTTGGAATTATACTGTTGATTTGCGTAATCACAGAGATAAGATTCACTGCCAAATTAAAAAAAACCGGCAGATTATCTTCTGTACTTCTTTGCATAAGCGCCCTTAGCTTTTTCACATCCTGCTCTGCACAACCCAAAGCGGTTAAACTTGGAATCGATCAATGTGATTATTGCAAAATGACGGTAAGTGACGCACGATTTCCGGTAGAGGTTATTACTACGAAAGGAAAAATTTTCATTTTTGACGATCTCCATTGCGCATTGGGATTTATAAAAGAAAATGAAACAATAAAAAAATCTATAAAAGACATTTACCTCTGCGACTATACAGGACAACATACTTTTATAATTGCAGAAAATGCATACTTAATAAAAAGTGCAGACCTCAAAAGTCCGATGGGCGGCAACATCGCAGCTTTTTCCAATATCGATAGTATGAATATTGTCATGGAAAAAATTAAGGGCGAAAGTACCATATGGAATGAACTCTTCAAATAATAATAATCATGAATTTGCTGTTGCGCTATATATTATTCTTCACGTTTTTTCCGGCAATTGCCGGTACGTATCATGTTGGCAAAAAATTTGGCACACAGACTATCCAGCAAACCATTAACCAGGCTTCAGATGGCGATACTATACTGGTAGAACCCGGTATTTATCATGAAAAGAATTTACTTGTAAATAAATCTATCGTATTGAAAGGAATTGACTTTCCTGTATTAGACGGAGAAAGTAAATATGAAATCATCTCCATAAAAGCAAGCTATGTAACTATTGACGGGTTTAAAGTAATCCATTCAGGCAGTGGCACTCTGGAAGATCCGGCCGGCATTAAAATATACGACAGCCATAATGTTACCATTATTAATAATAAACTGCACGATACCTTTTTCGGTATCTATACACAGTACGGGAAAAACTGTATCATCAAAAACAATACACTGCAATCTTATGCCGTGGCAGAACAGCAAATCGGAAACGGAATTCACTGCTGGAAATGCGACAGCATGCAGATCATCGGCAACACAATAAGCGGACATCGTGACGGTATCTATTTTGAATTTGTTACCAACTCTGTCATCTGGAGAAATATCTCCACCAAGAATATCCGTTACGGATTACACTTTATGTTTTCCAATGATGATGCGTACATCACCAATGTATTTAAAAACAATGGTGCCGGCGTTGCTGTCATGTTTACGCACGGTGTAAAGATGTTTAATAATTTATTTGAAGAAAACTGGGGAGATGCCGCCTACGGCTTATTGCTCAAAGAAATTTCTGACAGTTATATAGAAGGCAACCGCTTTATCCGCAACACCAGCGGCATTTTTATGGAAGGTGTAAACCGTGTGCAAATGCAAAACAACCTGTTTAAAAATAACGGTTGGGCGATGAAAGTACAGGCAAGCTGCATGGATATCACCGTCATCGGAAACAACTTCATCAGTAATACTTTTGATGTGGGCACTAACGGCTCTCTTGTGTTAAACACCTTCAACAGTAACTATTGGGATAAATATGAAGGATATGATTTAAACAAAGACAAAATCGGTGACATTCCATTCAGGCCAGTCAGTTTATTTTCAATGATACTTGAAAAGATGCCACCGGCAATGATGCTCTTCCGCAGTTTTATGGTTACCATTTTAGACAAAACAGAAAAAATAATTCCGAGCATCACACCGGAAAACCTGAAAGACGATTCCCCATTAATGAAAGCACTTCCACTATGATTACGGTAACAAATGTGAAAAAGAATTTTGGCAAATTGGCCGCACTGGACAATGTTTCCATTCAATGCAACCGTAGGGAATGTATTGCTTTAATCGGTCCGAACGGCAGTGGAAAAACGACACTTATAAAAAGTATGTTAGGTATGGTTGTTCCGGATAGTGGTACTATTTTATTTAATCAGAAAAATATTGCACACGACTGGAAATACCGCAAACACATAGGTTATATGCCGCAAATCGGAAGATACCCGGAAAACATGACCATTGGACAGGTTTTTGATATGATGAAAAGTATCCGCAAAGATGAATCCATCCAACTTGACGAAGAACTCTATGTTGAATTCGGGCTGGATAAATTATCAGACAAAAGAATGCAGACACTCTCCGGCGGAACCCGTCAGAAAGTAAGCGCTTGCCTCGCTTTTCTTTTCAATCCGGATGTATTGATTCTCGATGAACCAACGGCAGGGCTGGATCCTGTGGCATCCGAAATCTTAAAAGAAAAAATCAACAGAGAGAAAGAAAAAGGAAAACTGATTTTAATTACCTCGCATATCCTCAGCGAACTGGATGACCTGGTGACGCATATCATTTTTATGCAGGATGGCAAATTAAAATTCCACAAACCTATAGATGCACTGCGCAGTGAAACAGGAGAAATAAAATTATCGAAGGCAATTGCCAGTATCATGTTAAAAACAACGCCTTGAAAAAGATTATAAAATTCGTCATTATAGATATCCTGAGAAATAAGATTGTGTTAGTGTACACCTTATTCTTACTGATAACTTCTTTAAGTGTTTTTAATCTGGAAGATAATTCAGCCAAAGGATTATTGAGTTTATTAAACCTGATACTTTTTATTGTACCCTTAGTTTCCATTATTTTTTCTACCATTTACATTTATAATAGCTCTGAGTTTATTGAGCTTTTAGTAAGTCAGCCGCTGCAACGCAAAAACATCTGGCTAAGTTTATTTTTCGGTCTCTCCGGCTCTATGGTGATGGCATTCTTTATCGGTGCTGGTATTCCGATACTGATATATGAGCCATCTCCTACCGGATTAATGATGCTGGCTATAGGTTGTATCATTACGGTTATTTTCGTTGCGATTGCTTTTCTAACCACAGTCAATACCAGAGATAAAGCAAAAGGAATCGGAACGGCGATTTTGCTGTGGTTATATTTTGCATTGCTGTTTGACGGACTTGTATTGTTTATTCTTTTTCAGTTTTCAGATTATCCGCTGGAAAAAGTAGTAGTCATTATCAGTGCCTTAAATCCGATTGATCTGGGAAGAATACTGATTTTGTTACGACTGGATGTTTCCGCATTAATGGGCTACACAGGTGCTGTGTTCAAGGATTTTTTTGGCACTAATATGGGATTAATCGTTGCCTTCACCACCTTGCTGCTTTGGTGTGTTATACCTCTGGGATTGTCTGTAATTAAATTCAAAAAGAAAGATCTGTAAATAAATAAAGCTGATTGATTGAACTAAATATGAATATCTATGAAAAAGGATATTAAAAACAGAACCGATATCAAGTTGTTAGTAGATACTTTCTATGACAAAGTAAAAACAGACAAACTGATTGGTCATTTTTTTACCGAAGTGGTGCAAATAAACTGGGAAAGACATCTGCCCGCCATGTATAACTTCTGGGATAATATTTTATTTTTCACAGGCAAGTACAAAGGAAATCCTATGGATCTTCATCAGCATCTCAGTAAAATAAAGTCTATAGATAAAAAACATTTCAACCGCTGGAATAAATTATTCACGGCTACTATCGATGATTTATTTGAAGGAGAAAAAGCTACATTACTAAAAAACAAAGCGATAAGTATCGCCGGCATCATTCAAAAAAATATTTTTATACAATAAATAACCCTTAATTTAAAAATGAACGACATGAACACACAAGAAAAAAAAATTGGTGAAATGGTAGCAGAAGACTACCGCACCGCCGCCGTCTTTAAAAACCATAAAATTGATTTCTGCTGCAAAGGCAACCGTAGTTTATCAGAAGTATGTGAAGAAAAAAATCTGGATGCAGCTGCAATAATCGAAGAATTAAATACCGTTACAAAGCCCGCAGAAAAAAACACCATTGATTTTAACACATGGGATCTGGATTTGTTAACCGATTATATCGAAAAGAAACACCACCGTTATGTGGAAGGCAGTATGCCCGTGTTATTACAATACCTGAATAAATTATGCAAGGTACACGGAACGCAGCATCCTGAGTTATTTGAAATCAACAAAGAGTTTAACGAATGCGTCGCTGCACTCAGCGCTCATATGAAAAAAGAAGAGTTAGTTTTATTTCCTTTCATTCGCAAAATAGTAAAGGCAAATATTACTCAACAACCCGTCGCAGCACCGTCTTACGGCACGATTCAAAATCCCATTCATATGATGATGAACGAACATGACACCGAAGGTGAACGATTCAGAAAAATTGCACAACTGAGTAACAACTACACTCCGCCTGCAGATGCCTGCGGCACTTATAAAGTTGCCTTCAGCTTATTAATAGAATTTGAGAACGATTTACATACACATATTCATCTGGAAAACAATATTCTCTTTCCCAAAGCAGCGCAGCTGGAAACCAAAATAGTTAACGCTGAAATATCTGTATAAAACATCCTGCAAAAAAAAGAAAACGGCAGGAAAATTCCTGCCGTTTTTTCAAACCAATCTTATAAAAAAATTATTTAGCCGGTGCCGGAGGAAGCAAGACTCCATCTATTACATGAATGATGCCGTTGCTGGCCGGAACGGAAGCAACAATAGTAGCTGTTCCGTTCAGCATAATCTTTCCTTCTTTTTTTGACACTTTTACAGTGCCTCCATTTACCATTCCAAGTGTTTGTCCATCCTGAAGCGACTCCGCACTCAATGAACCCACATACACATGATACTGAAGAATATCAGCCAGATCATTTTTCT
>JADLAJ010000200.1 GCA_020848255.1 Chitinophagales bacterium | reverse complement strand
TCCATTACCAATCTTACGGTGAATGTCTTAGCCTGCGGCGATAAAATTTTCCTGAACGACCGACATGTGGAAGTAATGACGCTGGAAGAATATGACAGGATACAACAATAAAACTCAGCGGCGTAGACATTGAAAAGAAAACGATAGACTTTGAACTGGCAACGGAGAAGAAGGTGATGTTTTAGATTGTCTGAAGGGTATCTGCATTTAAATTTATTGTTTTAATTAATTTTCTGTTTTCAGTTTGTGATATCGTAGCTGTCAAATAATGTTTTTTGATAGACATCTCCATTAAATTTATTGATTAATTCTCGAATAAATTCATAATGCTTAACATATTGATTTGGAATATTAATTAGTTGAATTCCTTTGCTTTTTAATAATTCACCTTTAATTTTATCAGACGAAATTGTTTGTTTTTTATTATAATGTTCTCTGCCATTTATTTCAAAAATAATTTTAGGAATATTTCTTTCGTAAAGGACTCCATCAAATTCTTTTTTATTCACAAGTATGTTATTCTTTTCTTCCGGAAATACATCAATGATTTTTACATTTCTCTTAAATTTACTGCCACGTATTGAACAATAATGACTCATTGTTCTATAAAATGCATCTTCAAATTTGGAATTATTGGAAAAACCGATTGTGAATTTATTTACAGCACTTTGAGAAATCTCTGTTGTTCCATTTTTTTGAACATAATCAATCAAAGCATATAAGTCATCATCTTTTTTCGACAAAATATCTATTGCTTTTTTGTCTGTTACAATAATTAAATTTTCTTTTGCTCTTGTCACACCAACATTTAACAATTGACTGTTGTCTTTAATCCAATCATATGTTTTGGGACTGGTTTGACTTGAAATTGCAGTAGAAATTATAATTGTTTTATTTTCTTGTCCTTGAATCTTATGAATTGTACCGCAACTTACAGAGCTATCTATTTCTTTTTTTTCTTTAGCTTCATTTAAATAATGATTTATAACTTCTTCTTGATTTCTAAAAGGTGTAATAATGAAAACATCTGATAGTTTATTCTCCTTTATGTAATTTATAATTTCTTTAGCTTCTTCTAGTTGTGAATTTTTGTTTTTATGATTTACATTATTTACATCTAATAGTTTAACATCTCCAGTGTTTTCTATTGCAGTAAGATTAAGTCTGCTTTCATAAAATCGCATATTGGAATAGTTAATAATTTTTTTTCCGCACCGATAATGGTAACTTAATAAAATATCTCTTGAAATATTATCTATTTTTTTAAAGACAGATAGTATTGAATTGTTGAAATAATCATATAACTCATTAATCTCAAATTGTTTTATTAATTTTTCATTTTTGACTTCTTCAAAAACTACAATAGGCTTTAGTTGATTTGTGTCACCAATTAAAACCATGTTTTTGCATTTAGAAATTGGGATTAAACTTGTAGAAATGTCGCATTGACCGGCTTCATCAATTGTCAATAAATCAAACTTGTATTTTTTTCCCAGTTTACGACTTGAAATGTTGGTTGTAAGAATAATTGGAAATACTTTTGTGAATTTTTCTAAATTTTCATCAGAGGCGATCCATTTATTAAAATCTTTTACTTGTTCTTTTTCATCTTGTAAATTTAATATTTCTATTAGTTCACGGTACTCTTTGTTTTTTAAGAGTTTAATATATCTTAAAGACTCAAAGTAAAAATATTGCAGTAGTTGATGGTTGTCTTTTATAATCTCAAATATTCCTTTAATATTGTCAAAAGTTGTTTTAGGAATTTCAATTAATCGTGCTTCAAGTTTCTTTTTTTCTTGTTCAAGTAACCAATAATTACCATTTCCATTTGATAGTAAACCATTTATGAATTCTAGATTTTGCTCTAAATCAATTCTATCCTCATAATTTTTTAGTCTTTCAAGTAATAGTTTGTTGTTTTCTTTTGATTTTTCTTTCAACTTAATTAAACGATCTTCTTTTGGGACATCTTTTGTTTCAAAGGCATAAAGCTCTTTTATTTTTTTTAATGCTTCTATAATACATTTGTTGTTTCCAAGCCTGATAATTGGGAATTGAATATCTTTATTTTTATATTTCCCTAAACCCAATTTATCTTTTATCCCATCAATTGGAGTATTATTATTTGAGGTAATTAATAATGTTTTGTTGTTAGTCAAACAATTAACTACAATATTTAAGATTGTTTGGGTTTTTCCGGTACCAGGAGGTCCTTGAACATAGGTAATAGGAAATTTTAATGAGTTATAAATAGTTCGAAGTTGGTCTATATTGATATTGTTGTCATAAAGTACGATATATGGCTCTTTTCTGTTTTTTCTGTCAAGTAAGGATAAATTTTGGAAGAATGCTTTTAATGGAGTTTGCATTTCTTTCCTTTCATATTCTGAGTTTATTTCATCGTAAATATCAGAAATATTAATTTGGGCATAACCCAAAATAACAATTTCTGGGCTTGAATTAGGTAATTCTGCACTTTTAAAATTATTCTTCAATAATTCTATTGTATTAAGTTTATCTTTTAAATATAATGTTTCAAAGTCAGAAGGGCTTAAGTCTGTGTAATACGACAATGAATATTTAATGTCTCTTATGTAAAAATTTGAATTAAAGTGTGTTTTGTTTTCTATTTGAAGAGTTTTTGCAACCGGATCAAAAGTTAATTTTCTGAATGCAACTATAAATTTTCCTTTAGATTCTATATCTATTGAAAATTCATTTAAGGCAAGTTCATAATTATAAAATTTATTGTACTCATTATGGTATATTTCTTTAATTATTTGTTTTTGTTGTACATCTGAAAGTTTATATGGATTTTGATTTATCAATTCAGTTAAATCTATATTTGGAATTAAATGATTTTTATGTAAGAATGGATCATTATTTGCTTTATAACATTCCAAATAATAATTTAACACATTGTTGTCATATCTATCAAAGTTGTATATCAGCAAGCTTTTATCCTCGTCTATTTTATTTATCAGTTTCTCAGAAACATCATAATATGAAAATTTTAAGATTTCTGCTTTTTGAATAGCTGATATGTAAATTTTTATTTCATAAAGAGGCTCGTCTTTAGTAACGTTGAACATATTAACACGAAGCTCATCGTTTGCGTTAATATCTAAAATACTTATCCAAAATGGAGTAATTTCTCCATTTTTATTTTTATAAGTTATGCTAAGGTATTTACCTTCTCGAATAGCTTTTCCTATAAGTACTGTAATGTTTTTGTCAATCATTTTATAGTTTTGAAATAAGCATCTTGTTATTTGTTTATTCGCTTATTTCAAATATAAGTATTATTTATCCTAAAGCCTGCTCAAAATCCGCAATAATATCTTCTATATTTTCCAAACCAACAGACACGCGGATTAAGCCATCCGTAATGCCGTATTGCAGGCGTTGTTCTTTCGGTACATTCACGTGGCTGGTAGAAGCGGAGTGTGTCACCAGTGTATCTGCCGTGCCCAAAGAGGCGGTCAGCGTACAGAATTTTATGTTGCGTTGAAATTGCATGCCGGCTTCCAGTCCATCAAGCAGTTCAAAACTTAGCATCCCGCTGAATCCTGTCATCTGGTCTTTGGCTAAAATATGGTCGGGATGAGTTGTAAGCCCTAAATAATTCACTCTCGATACTTTCGGATGATTCGATAAGAACTCCGCTAGTGCCTGTGCATTTTTCTGATGTTGCTCCATACGAAGCGGCAAGGTCTTCACCCCATTATTTAGCAAGAAGGCTTCAAACGGAGAACAAATGGCGCCCAGCATCTTTTGCAGTCCGTACACTTTCTTATAAGTTGCTTCCTCCATCTTTGCCACCAGCACACCGGAAGTGCCCGTACCATGTCCGTTCAGAAACTTGGTGGATGAATGCACCACCATATCAATCCCGAATTTCAAGGGTTGTTGTATATACGGCGTGGCAAAGGTATTATCCACCACCGTTTTGATACCTAAGTTCTGCGCAATCGCTGCCAGTCCGTCTAAATCATAACATGCCAATGTAGGATTTGCCGGTGTTTCGATATACAGCAATTTGATCTTTTCATCATTGATGATTGCATCTTCCACAAAATTCAAATCTTTCAAATCTGCATAAATGGTTTCGACACCGAAATCCTTCATTAAAGAAACCATCAGTTCATTCGTGGTGCCGTATAGATTTCCCTGCGTAATGATTTTATCACCCGCTTTCACATTCGCCATAATAGACGCGGCAATCGCTGCCATGCCGGACGCAAACAGCATTCCGAAATAAGGTTCGTCTTCATTGTTAATCCCAAAAGATTCCAGTGCAGCAATTTTATCTCCCACAAAACGCACCGTCGGATTTCCCAAACGAGAGTAGGTGTACACATCCTTATTCTTTCCGCCGCTCTTGAAAAATTCAAAGGCAGCATCTAAATCTTCATAAGTAAAGGTAGAAGTGGCATAGATGGGCGGTACATGCGCGGATAATCCGTCAATCACCGGATCTTTGACGCAGATGGAATGAAATCCTTTTTTAAAGTTTGTATTCATATCCAAAAATAATAAGAAAAAACGTACAGGCATATTTATTTTCCCGAATACTAAGTGGGAAATGCCAATTACTAATTTTCAGATACTATTTTATGTATTGCTTGTAACATTGTATCACATAAAAAATAAAATTATGAAAAACACATTAAACAACATTTTTAAAACAACATTCATGTTATTCATTGGTGTTGCTTTCTTTTCTGTATCCGGATGTAAAAAAGACAAATCGTCCGACGATATTGGATATGGTTCCATCAAATCTTCCGACTGGCGTTCAAATATCGGCGACAGCTTTGTCGTAGAAGGTTACTATGATGAAGAAAACGGTATTGGTAAAATTTATGATGCACCGAAACATCACGATGTAGATGCAGCTACTCCTGAGAAAGATTACATCTTGATCAAGAAACAGTCTGCTCTGACTTATGTACCGGATTATTCTCATTACATCGGAAGAAGACTACAGATTAAAGGCCGCTTGCTGGCTGCAACGGAGCCTTCTTTAGTAGGAACGGCAAATTTATTGGGTGATATCTCTCTCGCAACATTGGAAGTTCAAACCTTAAAAATCACAGACAGTGTTAGCTATTTCCAAAAGCCGGTTCGTTTTAGTTTGTGTGATCAGTACCCTGCAATTTGTCAGCTGGTTTTAAATCCGGTGGCAACGAAAGTAGCCTTCTTGTACAGTGGTGGAATTAATGCGGGCAGTGCTCATCAGCGTTACTACAATGACATCAAAGCATTGTACTGGATTTTGCGCAATAAATTCGGCTATTCGGATGCTAATATTGTAGTTTGCTATAAAAATGGTAAACATGATTATGCTGCTTCCGATACATTTAAGATTGACTATTCTGCGTCAACTGCCGGCTTCAATGCTGCTATCACTGACTTGCAGGGTAGAATGAGTAGCAGAACACAGTTCTTCTGTTTTATCAATAACCACGGAGGCGGTTTTTCCACATCGGATAATATAAATTATGGAGGTACTGCTGATACAGACGCAGATGAACCGGGTACAGACTCTAAACATCTGGATGAGCATATTTACTACTATGGTGAAGGAGCTGATATCAGTGATGATTTACTGAAAACTAAAATCAATTCATTGACATTCGGTACAGGTATCTTTTTGCTAAAACCTTGTTTCAGTGGTGGTTTGGTATATGATTTACGAGGCACCAACAGGGTAATCATTGCTTCCGGTACGGAGTTTCAGGTAACCTATCCAACCTTATCAGGCAGCTACGGAGAGTTGACATATAACTTTATGTCAGCGATTACCGGTAAAACACCGGATGGCGTTACTGTGAATGCCGACCTGAACGGCGATGAAAAAATTTCGATGTATGAAGCCTATATCTACATCAAAGCAACAGAACACAGAAATGAACAGCCTCAGTACAATGATGATGGAACAGGCAATGTAACAACGACACCTTCAAGCTCCGGATTTGGTGCAGGAGTGTATTTATAAAGACTGGTTAGTTATTAAGTTAACGGGAGACGGCAGCAATGCCGTCTTTTTTTATACTTAAATCTTTAATCAAGCTTGCGGAAAACGGAGATGTCTTTTTTACAGGTTAGGGCTAAACAATAAGCGTTCACCTTTTTGACTTTCATCAAATATACCGTTGTTGTAAACCAAATGACCGTTCACAAAAGTTTGTGTTACTTTTCCTGTAAAAACATGTTCTTCCAGCGGGCTCCAACCGCATTTGAATAATATATTTTCTTTGGATACTTTCCAGTTTGTTTGCATATCAACAATGGCTAAATCGGCAAAATATCCTTCGCGTATATAGCCACGGTTTTTTACCCGAAAACAATCAGCAGGAGCGTGGCACATTTTTTCTACAATTCGTTCCAGGGATATTTTTCCTTGCTGATAAAACTCCAGCATAATGTTTAAACTATGTTGCACTAAAGGTAATCCTGCAGGCGCATTGAAATAAGCATTGTTTTTTTCTTCCTGTGTATGTGGTGCATGATCAGTGGCCACCACATCCAGTCTGTCATCCAGCAAGGCTGCCAGTAAAGCATCTTTATCGCTTTTGTATTTAATAGCAGGATTACATTTTATCTTACTACCTAAAGACGCATAATCGCGTTCGTCAAAATATAAATGATGTACGCACACTTCCGAAGTAATGCGTTTTTCTTTCAGCGGAATTTGATTGGCAAACAACGACAACTCTTTTTCCGTAGAAATATGAAAAACATGCAAACGGGTATTGTGTTTTTTCGCTAAATCCGTTGCCAATTTAGAAGAGATATAACAAGCTTCGTCGTTTCGGATAACCGGATGGTAATTCATCGGGATATTCTCTCCGAATTTTAGTTTATAGTATTCTGTATTTCGTTTGATGCTTTGTTCATCTTCGCAATGTGTCACCACTATCCCGTTGATATTGGCAAAGATTTTTGATAGTACATGTTCGTCATCCACCAGCATATTGCCGGTAGAAGAGCCCATAAATATTTTCAAAGCGCCTACTTTACTGAAATCCGTTTTCATGACTTCGTCGTAATTATCATTAGACGTACCCATGAAGAACGTGTAATTAGCCAGAGATGTTTGTGCAGCAATCTGATATTTTTCTTCCAGTAATTCCTGTGTTAAAGCAGATGGTTTGGTGTTAGGTTGTTCCATAAAAGAAGTAACGCCACCTGCAATGGCTGCCTTGCTTTCTGAATAAATATTGGCTTTGTGCGTTAATCCCGGTTCGCGAAAATGCACCTGGTCGTCAATGATACCGGGGATAATGTATTTGTCTGCAGCATCAATAATGGTGGCACTTGCATCAGAAATATCTTTTCCGATTTGAGTGATAAGATTATTTTCCAGTAAAATATCCAGCTGCTTAATATTTCCTTCATTGATGATGCTTCCGTTTTTAATAAGGTATTTCATATACAGGCAAATTACACTTTTTCTCTTCCAACTTTATGACCTGCTGTGGCATAATACAAAATGAATAAATAAGCCGGAATCATCATTAAATAGGCCAGTTGCTTATCACCGATTAATTCGGAAATCTTTCCGTACAGCGGCGGTAAAATGGCACCACCCACAATCCCCATGATTAATAAGGCAGAACCGATTTTGGTAAATTTGCCTAATCCGTCAATTGCTAATGGCCAGATAGCCGGCCACATTACGGCATTGGAAAATCCTAATAATAAGAAACAAACAACCGCAACTTTACCAGATGTAAAAACAGATAAAATTACTAAAACCATACTTAAAATGGTCAGCCAGAACATTGCTTTTTGCTGCGAGATGAATTTTGGTATTGCTGCAATATTAAAAAGGTAACCGGCTAATAAAGCATAACCTGTAAAGGTGGCAAAGTTTTTTGCAGTTGCTAAAGGAAAACCTAAATGTTCACCAAAACCTGCAAACGTATCATAACTGATAACTTCCACACCCACATAAAAGAAAATAGCCAGCGCACCTAGTAATAAATGAGGGAATTGAAAGATACTGGTTTTACTTCCGGTTATTTCTGCATCCACATTGGTTTCTTCCTCATGCACTTCCGGCATTTTTACAAAGAAAATAGCAACGGCTAACACCACCAGTGCGATAGCCAGAAAAGTGTAAGGTTGAATAACACGTGCTGCCAGATTATTTAATTCAACGGCTTTATCCGCCTCATTTAAGGTCAAGAGTTTTGCTTTAATTCCGTCTGCATCTTTTAAGGCAATAGAACCCAAAACATAGATAGCACAAATACCGGCAATCTTATTGCAGATACCCATGATGGAAATACGTTGTGCCGCGCTTTCAATCGGGCCTAACACGGTAACAAATGGATTGGCTGCGGTTTGTAATAAGGCTAAGCCGGTGCCGATAATAAATAAACCCAGTAAAAATAAATTGTAGGTTCTTGTTTGTGCTGCAGGAATGAATAAAATGGCACCAATGGCCATCACAAATAAACCGAGCGACATCCCGTTTTTAAAACCTGTTTTCTTGAGAATGATAGAAGATGGGATTGCCATGATAAAATAGGCGGCAAAAAAGGCGGAAGCCACATAATAGGATTGTGTACTGGTCAGCTCGCAGGCTATTTTCAGATAGGGAATAAGCGTGCCGTTTGCCCAGGTAATGAAACCGAATATGAAAAACAAAACACCAATGATGGCGATTTGATAGTTTACCGAAACTTTTTTACCTTCTGTCATATACTTGTTTTTTGTGATGTAATACCAAATATACAAAACCACTGCATAGTTCATCCCGAAAGTTATCAAGAGGATGTTTGGTAAAAATGTTTGTATTTTAGGTCATTTCCTTATATTTACCCTTTCATAACGCTTCCTGAAAATGAGAAAACAACTTATAGCATACACCTTATTACTATTGCCTTTTCTTTCGGCTGCACAGGGAACGTATATTCCTATCGGTTCTGATGTTAATCATTATCTGCAGCGCCTGGAAATTAAAACAGGTCTGGTAAAAGGATTTCACACCTCCAATAAACCATACGACCGAAAAATGTCGGTTGATTATTTAAACAGACTGGATTCACTGAGTGATATGGATGTGGATGATTTGACCAAAATGGATAAAGAAAATATCAGCTATATCTACAAAGATAATTTTGAATTTGATGATGAGCATACTGAAATGACGGAAAACCCGAAACTAAAATTTTTGTGGAAACATCCGGCAAATTTCATCAGTGTTAAAGTACCGCACTTTGCGTTGGCAGTGAATCCTGCAATACAGATAAAACTGGGTGGTTCTTTGGCTGATGAAGCCAGTAAAAAAGATAAGTTTAAATTCTTAACCTCCAAAGGATTCGAAATCCGAGGACAGGTAGATGATATTTTCGGTTTCTATGCTTTGTTCTTATCGGAACAGGGGAATTTTCCAAATTATGTGCAGGATTATATCCGACAAACAGGAACGCCGCCGGGAGCAGGTTACTGGAAAAATTACAAAAGCAATGGCTATGATTATTTTTTAGCTAAAGGCTATGTAACCATAACACCCAGCAAACATTTTCACATGCAGTTTGGGTACGATAATAACTTTATCGGCGATGGTATCCGTTCTATGTTTTTGTCTGATTTCGGCGCCAACTATTTATTTTTGAAGTTAAATACGAATGTCTGGAAATTCAACTACCAGAATATTTTTGCAGAGATGACCAAATCCTACAAACAAACAGGAGCGGATAAGTTGCTGACCAAGAAATATATGGCGATGCATCATTTAAGCATCAATCTGACAAAAAACGTGAATATAGGTGTGTTTGAAAGCGTGGTTTTCCGAAGAGAAAATACGTTCGAACTGCAATACCTGAATCCGATTATTTTTTACCGTTCTATTGAGCAGGCACTGGGTTCTCCGGACAATGCATTCATCGGCTTTGATTTCAAAATCAATATACCGAAACATGTACAGATGTACGGACAGTTGCTGCTGGATGAATTTAATTTCAAGAAAGAATTCAGCACCCCAGGAAAAAGCAAAGTGTACAGTTTGTTTCATCCGCGCAAATGGTGGGGCAATAAATTTGCCGCTCAGTTCGGTATCAAGTATATCGATGCATTCGGCGTAGATCATTTGGATTTACAACTGGAAGCAAATATGGCGCGTCCATACACGTATTCTCACTACGATACCATTACTTCCTGGACACATTATAATCAACCTTTGGCGCATCCGCTGGGAGCGAATTTCAAGGAAATAATTTTTCAGGTAAAATACCAGCCGATTCAAAAGCTGTTCCTTTCTACCAGATTTATTTATGACAACAAAGGAGAGGATGATGATACCACTAACTGGGGCGGCAATCCACTGAAAGTATATGGAACTTTTGAACGTGAGTTTGGCAATACCACCGCGCAAGGCGTGAATGCAAAAACGTTTTACGTTGATTTTGTAGCGACCTACGAGCCATGGCATAATATATTTGTAGACTTCAGCTATGTGTACCGCAAAAAGAAAAGCGAGGACGTAGCACGTAATTTACAAACACATTTCATGAACTTAAGCCTGAGATGGAGCATACCATACAGACGGTATGATTTTTAACTAGTAACTTATTAAAGCTAAACTAGAAAGCATAAGATGAATATTTACATATTTTCAGGTTGATGTAAAAATTGACCTGTATCAAAAAAGGTATGTGTACTGTTGCGCTTTTGGTTTTTATTATACATATTTAAATAACATAAAAACCCGCCCATGTTATTTTTTCTATTTTCAGCATTCATGCTATCACTGTTGGTACTTTTTATCTCATCTTTTAATACAAGTAAAAGAATAACATTAAGAAGAGACAGAAATGTACGCTTATTTAAAGGTGTAAAATCTTTGAATATGCATTACAGCATTTTTTTATGAACTAAACTATAGCATGCAAAAATGAACAGCCGGGAATTATCCCGGCTGTTCATTTTTAGAAGATATCAAGTGGATATCTTTAATAGACAAGTGTTTTTTCTTTGGCATAGTGTTTGTTTACCACAGATTTTAAGTATTTTACATATTAAAATCTGTTTTACTATTTAACCAAAACTAAAGCTATGAAATTAAAATATTTACTTCCGTTTTTAATGCTTGGCATTATTTCACTTTATTCAAGCACACTTACAGCTGGCAAATTAAAAGATACTCCCGGTAAAGTTACTGTCTTTACAGAGGATGGTCAGAAATTTACCTTGTATGCCAATGGTATAAAAATAAATTCGGTGAGCGCCGCTATGGTGGAAGCGAAAGATATCAAAGGTCTCACTGTCAAAATTAATGTGGTGTTTGAAAATCCTGCTTTAGCACCCGTTGCCAAAACAATTACACGTTTAGCAAAAGACTGCTCATATTCTGTCAGCAAAAACAGTAAAGGCGTTTACGAAATCAATATGAAAACAGCCGGCACCCTGGGCAATGTATCAACTACAACAAACACTGCAAAAGCAGACAGCATAGTAGATGCCGTAGTTTCAAAAGTTGATAGTGTCAGCAAACTACCGGTCATTACAAAGCCTTCTGGCACGACTACACTTGCACAGACAGATGCATCGAAATCGCAGGTAATGGTGAATGGCCGTCCGGCAGATGCTTCCGTAAAAGTGGATAATTCCACCGGAAAAGTAACCCTGGGTGCCACAAATGACAAAGGCGAAGGTGCAAAGATTACCATTGATCCGAATAAACTGGGAGATATAAAAAAAGGAACCGGGTTTCATGAACCTGAACTTAAAGTAGGTGGTAAAACAACAGATGAGTTTTCTAACGACATGGATAAAGGCGGCAATGAACTTGGCAATTCAATTGGTAATGATTTGTCGGAATTGTCTCCGAAAGAGAAAACAAGTGATGCCACAGAAACAACCAACAACACGTTAAGAACAGCTAACACTGTGCCTCAGCAAATGACGGATATGCAAAAAGAGACACAGGATGCTGCGGCAGCTGCTATGGAAAGAGCAGCGAATCCGAAAGCAGTATTGCCTGGAACCTTCATATTTACTTCAGAAGACGGCGATAAGTTTACCTTGTTTATTGCCAACAAGCAACAAAATACCACGCCGCAACCATCAGTAGTGGTGAATAATGTGTTGCTGACCAGCATACCTGTAAAAATTGTATTTTCCGACAGCACTATTCCTCAGCTGGAGAAAAAATTATTCCGCATGGGAAAGGATTGTGAATACAGCATCAAAAAAAATAAGAAAGGAGAGTATACACTAAAAGCAAAGAGTGTTAGCGGTTCTGTAACAGCTGAATAATTACAGTTTGTTGTGCAGTATATAAACCGCCGTATTTGCTGCTTGATTTTCCGGCAGTTTATATTTATCAATGTCGTAATCTCTTTCGAAATGATTTCTTTCCAGTAATTGTAAGGATTTGATATTTTCTTTCACGGGAAAGGCTTCAATGGTTTTTAATTTCATTTCTGAAAAGCCATATGCAATTACGCGCTGCATGGCTTCATACATGACACCTTTGCCGTAATAATCGGGGTGCATTTCATAGCCTATTTCCGCTTTGTCTGCTTCGGTAACAATATTCCAGTAACAAATACTGCCCAACATTTGCGGATGCTCTTTAAGTTGGATAACCCATTCTATACATTCATTTGCTAAGGTTTCCTCGGCAATTCTACGTATGCGGTTTTCTGCTTCCTCATGTGTCATTTCAGCCTTGCGTTCTAAATAACGGTTAACCCGTGCATCACTTCTGATGGCGCTCAATGCTGCCGCATCTTCTGGTGTTGCAGCACGCAGTACTAAATGCTCGGTATAAAGAACAGGAAATGGTGTAAAATTCAGCGTTAACATAGTTCAATGAGATAAAGCTTATTCGCGAACATATTCTACGCTTACGCCGTAATCACCAGTGAGTTCTTTCAGGGCGACGGTATAATTATATTTCTTGTCGGACTTCGCATCTTTAAAACTGCCTTTCCAGACATTATGCTCATAGTCGTCTGTCTCAGGGCTGCCGAAACGCACATTGTAATACTCGTTTAAGTTGTTCGTCAGTTGGTTTTCCTGTAAGGAATCGTTCAGAAAAATATCAGCGGTAATAATATCGAGCTGATTCTCTTCATTAAAGAAATACTGCACATTGGTATATTCAGAAAATGCAGTGGAATCGGTAGGATAGGAGAATTCATAAAATAAATGATCAGCAGTAGATTCGTATAATCTGGATTTCTCCGTTTTTTTCAATTCATCCTGTGTGCAGTTGAAATTTACATCTCGTAAAACAGTTTCTTCGTTGCCGGTAAAGAAATTAGTGAAATAGGGAGAAGGATTTTTAACGGCATCTCTGTAACCATTATGCTGACACGAAGAGACAACAAAAATTATACAGAAAATAAATACTATGTACTGTGGACTGTGGGCCGTGGACTTTATCATAATTCGTTATACATCGTTTCTAAAAATTTGCGGATATTCTTAAGGTGTGATACAATTTCTGCGTGGTTGCCTGTTTTATTTTCTCCACTTGCAGTGCCTTCTTTTAATTTCTTTTTTGCACCGTCTAAGGTATATCCTTTTTCTTTCACCAGATGATAAATCAATCGGAAGTTTTCGATATCTTTTTTAGAATACAATCGGTTGCCTTTGCTTGTTTTTCTCGGCTTAAGAATTTCAAATTCCGTTTCCCAGAAACGAATCAGGGAAGCAGCCACATTAAACTGTTTTGCCAC